>NZ_JBFTER010000068.1:0-24787 GCF_047229345.1 Cellulomonas jepli
CTCGTCCGCGGCGCGCCGGACCCGGCTCGCCCGGCTCGGCCGGCTCGGGCGCCGCGGTGGGGGCGGCGGAGCGAGCGCGCCGTCGAGGAGGACGGTGACCCGCTCGAGCGCCGCCTCGCGGTTGCGCAGCTGCGAGCGGTACTCGGACGCGGCGACGACGAGCCGGTCGCCGTCGAGCCGCGCGGCGAGCCGCTCGCGGACCCGGGCCTCCTGCTCGGGCGAGCGCCACAGGACCGCCGAGAGGTCGACCAGGAGCTCGGCGCGCGAGTCGGCCGTGTTGACCGACTGGCCGCCCGGACCGCCCGACCGGGAGAACCGCCAGGCGAGCGCGTCCGGGGGCAGCACGACGCCGCCGCGCAGCGGGACAGGAGCGAACATCACCCCAGGATCCGGCATCCGCACCCCTGCGTCGCCGGGATAGTCTGCGTCGGCCGTCCCCGCGCGACCCGACGCGACCCGGGACGGGGTGGCGGCGCAGCCCGGCCCGCCTGGAGGAGGTTCCGGTGGCGTTCATCCGGCCGTACGAGGCGTTCGACCGCGCCGACGTGTACGACGTGTGCGTGCGGACCGCCGCGGCGGGCGGGGACGCCCGGGGCCGGTACCGCGACGACGACCTCATGCCCGACGTGTTCGCGGGTCCCTACCTGCTGCTCGAGCCGGAGCTGGCCTTCGTGCTCGACGACGGGGACCGGGCGGTCGGCTACGTGCTCGGCACGGCCGACACGGCGCACTGGGTCGAGCAGCACCGCCGCCGCTGGCTGCCGCTCGTCGCGGCCCGGCACCCGCTGCCCGCGGAGCCCGGCAGCCCGGACGCACCGTTCGTCGAGCTCCTGCACCACCCGGAGCGCAACCTGCACCCCGAGCTCGTGGGCTACCCCGCCCACCTGCACATCGACCTGCTGCCGGAGCACCAGGGCGCCGGTCACGGCCGCGGGCTGGTCCGGGCGTTCCTCGCGGCGCTGCGCGAGCGCGGCGTGCCGGCGCTGCACCTCGGGATGGACCCGGCGAACACGTCGGCACGCGCGTTCTACGAGCGGCTCGGGTTCCACGACGTCCCCGTCGCCGACGGGGGAGCGGCCTACCTGGGCATCGCGACGGACGCACCGGTCTGAGCCGGCGTCGCGGGGACGGGTGGCCGTCGCGTCGACCACCCGCCCCGGGTCCCCGCTCGCGCCGTCAGTCGCGCTGCCAGGAGTGCCACAGCGCCGCGTAGTCGCCGCCGGCCTCGACGAGCTCGTCGTGCGAGCCGATCTCGGTGATGCGGCCCGCGTCGACCACCGCGACCCGGTCCGCGTCGTGCGCGGTGTGCAGGCGGTGCGCGATCGCCACGACCGTGCGCCCCTCGAGCACCGCGGAGAGCGAGCGCTCCAGGTGACGGGCCGCCCGCGGGTCGAGCAGGCTCGTCGCCTCGTCGAGCACGAGGGTGTGCGGGTCGAGCAGCACGAGCCGCGCGAGCGCGACCTGCTGCGCCTGGGCCGGCGTGAGCACGGTGCCGCCGGACCCGACCGCGGTGGCGAGCCCCTCGGGGAGGGCCGCGACCCAGTCCCAGGCGTCGACGGCCCGCAGCGCCCGCTCGAGCTGCTCGTCGGTCGCGGCGTCGTCCGCGAGCCGCAGGTTCTCCGCGACCGTCCCGACGAACACGTGGTGCTCCTGCGTCACGAGCGCCACGTGCCCCCGGAGCTCGTCGAGCGGCAGGTCGACGAGGGGCACGTCGCCGACCGTGACCGTGCCGCCGGTGGGCGGGTGGATGCCCGCGAGCATCCGCCCGAGCGTCGACTTCCCGGCACCCGACGGGCCGACGACCGCGAGCCGCTCGCCGACCCGCAGGTCGAGGTCGACGCCGTGCAGCACGTCGTGCCCGGCGCGGTACGCGTACCGGACGCCGCGGCCCTCGACGTGCTCGTCGGTCGGCGTGGCGGGGCGCGCCTCGCGGTCCGGCATGACGGCGGCGACGCCGATGATCCGCGCGAGGGACGTGGCACCGACCTGGATCTCGTCGAGCCAGAAGATCAGCTCGCCGATCGGGTGCATGACCTGCGTCGCGTACAGCGCGACCGTGGTGACCGCCCCGATCGTCGCGGAGCCCGTCGACACCAGGTACGCACCCCAGACCAGGACGGCGACCACGGGCAGCAGGAACGCGATGTCGATCCCGGGGAACAGGACGGTGCGCAGCCACAGCGTGTGCCGCTCGGCCTCGAACGCCTCGCGCAGGTCCGAGTCGACGCGCGCGCGACGGCGGGCGCCGAGCGAGAGCGCGTCGATCGTGCGCGCGCCCTCGACCGACTCGGTGATGGTCCCGTTGAGCCGCGCGTAGGACGCCGACTCGCGCAGGTAGGCGGGGGCGGCGCGCCGCAGGTACCAGCGCGTGACGCCCAGCAGCAGCGGCAGGCCTGCGAGCAGCCCGAGCGCGACGAGCGGGTGCGTGACGAACGCCGCGACCGCGGTCAGCGTGATCGTCGCGACGGTGACCAGGACGCGGGGGACGCCGAACCGCACGGTGTACTGCACGCGGTCGATGTCGGTCGTGGTGCGTCCGACGAGGTCGCCGGTGCCGGCGCGCTCGACGGTCGAGAGCGGCAGGCGCGTGACGGTCGAGACGAGCTCCTCCCGCAGCTCGGCGAAGACGCCCTCGCCGAGCACCATCGCCGACCGCTGCGCGTACCGGATGAGCACGGTCTGCGCGAGCACCGCGACGACCAGGACGGCGACCGTGCGGTCGACGTGCGCCGTCGTCGTGCCCTGCGTCACGGCGTCGACGAGCCCGCCGAGCAGCCAGGGCGCGGCGAGCCCGGCGGCCGCGGCGAACGTGTGCAGCACGACGACGAGCAGCAGGCCGCCGCGGTGCCGCCGGAGCAGCAGCCCGGTGTGGCGACGCAGCGCCGGTGCGTCAGCGACGGGCAGCTTCACGGTCGTCCTCCGTCGTCTCGTGCAGGGTCTCGTCGAGCTCCTCGACGAGGTCGTCGGTCAGCGGGTCGGCCGCCTCCGGGGCGGTGCGCGCCCGGTCTGCCGGGTCCGCCGGCTGCTCGGCGGTCGAACGCGACACCACGTCGCGGTACGCGCGCGACGGGGCGTCGGTGCCGTCCATGAGCGCCCGGTGGGTGCCCCGGGCCACGACGCGCCCGCCCGACACGAGCGCGACCTCGTCCACGACGTCGAGCACGAGCGGGCTCGCGGTGACCACGACCGTCGTGCGTCCGCGGCGGGCCTCGACGAGCCGGGACGCGATGCGCGCCTCGGTGTGCGCGTCGACGGCGCTGGTCGGCTCGACGAGCACGAGCACCTCGGCGTCGGTGAGCAGGGCCCGGGCGAGCGCGACGCGCTGCCGCTGACCGCCCGAGAGCGAGCGGCCCTTCTCCTCGACCTGGCCGCCCAGCCCGCCCGGCACGGAGTCGAGCACGTCCGCGGCGTCCGCGACGTGCAGCGCGCGCAGCAGCGCGGCCTCGTCGGCGGTGCCCCGCACGTCGAGCTCCTCGGCGAGGACCCCCGTGAACAGGTGCGGGGTCGACTCGGCGACGACGATGCGGTCGCGGACCTCGCGCAGGTGGAGCTCGTCGAGCAGCGCGCGGCCCCAGCGGACGGCGCCGGTCGGCGCGTCGGCGTCGGAGCCGGCGAAGCGCCCGAGCCGCGTGGCGACGCGCGCCGACTCGTCGGGGTCGGCGCTCACGAGCGCGAGCACCTCGCCCGGCCGCACCACCAGCCCGGTCTGCTCGTCGACGAGCTCCGCACCGTCCTCGACGGGCGTCGCGCCCGCCCCCCGCGGCCCCGTGCCCGCCGGCGCGCCCGCCTCGGGGACCGCGAGCACCGCGAGGATCTTGCGCGAGCCGACGACCGCCCGGGTCAGCACGCGCATGGCCTCGGTCGCGGTCCACAGCGGCTGCGTCAGGAACGCCGCGAACCCGTAGAACGCGACGAGCTGGCCCGCCGTGATCTCGCCGGCGATCGCGAGCCGCGCGCCGGTCCAGACGACCGCCGCGACGAACAGCCCGGGCAGCAGGGTCTGCAGCGCGTCGAGCAGCGACTGGGTCTGCGCGACGTCGACGCCCGCGGCGCGGACGCGCTGCGACTGCGTGCGGTACCGGCCGGCGAACACGTCCTCGCCGCCGATCCCGCGCAGGATCCGCAGGCCGGAGACCGTGTCGGCGCCGAGGGTCGTGAGGCGGCCGGCGGCCTCGCGCTGCGCGGCCTGACGGCGCTGCAGCGGCTTGACCAGGAACGCGAGCACGCCCACCACGACGGGCAGGCCGAGCAGGACGAGCAGGCCGAGCACGAGCGACGTCCGCAGCAGCACCACGCCGACCGCCACGTAGGCGACGAGCCCGCCGACGAAGCGCGCCGCGATCGCGTAGACCTCGCCGAGCCGCAGCGCGTCGGAGGCGACGGTCGAGACGACCTCGCCGGTCGGCAGCTCGGCCGTGACGGCGTCCCCGGTCCGGGTGATGTGGTGGCCGACGAGCTGCGACGTCGCGAACGCGGCGCGCAGCCAGTTCTCGACGTCGAGCCGGTGGCCCCACATGGTGCAGAGGACCTGGACGAGGCCGACCGCCACGAGCGCGGAGCAGCCCGCCCAGAGCTCGGCCGACAGCCCCGCGGCGAGCCCGCCGTCGATGATCCGCCCGAGCAGGTACGGCATGCCCGCGGCCGCGAGGTTGCCGACGACACCGACCGTCACCGCCCCGAGCAGGAGCGGCAGCTGGCGGCGGGCCTGCCACACGAGCAGCGCCCGGGGCGAGCCCAGGGGAGGGGTGCCGGGGTCCGGCAGGGGGAGGGTGCGCACGGTCACCCACGGTAGGCGTCACCACCGACGTCCCCGCACCGTATTTCCCCTGACGGGACCGGCCGGCCCCCGGCTCCGGCCACGCCCCGCGGGGGTCGGCCCCCGCACCGTGACCGGCGACACACCTCGGCGCTGCGCCGGATGAGCGACGATGGACCCGACCACCGAGAGAGGACCCCGCACCGTGAGCGAGCCCCGCCCGACCGCCACCCCGACGACGACGTCCGCGCGCGCCTGGGCGGACAAGGCCGACGGGTCGCTGCGCCGCTACCGGGCGATGGCGTGGGTCACGGGCGTGATGCTGCTCGTCCTCACGGTGGAGATGCTGCTCAAGTACGTCGTCGGCGTCGGCGAGGACGTCCTGCGCTGGATCGGCTGGGTGCCGTTCGCGCACGGGTGGATCTACGTCGTCTACCTCGTGACGGTCCTCGGGCTCTGGTCCGCGATGCGCTGGTCGTTCGGGCGGCTCGTGACGATGGTGCTCGCGGGCGTCGTGCCGGTCATGTCGTTCGTGCTCGAGAAGCGCGTGCACGCCGAGGCCTCGGCCCGGATCTCCGCCGCCCGCTGACGCGCAGCGGCGGCCGCGCCCGTCGCACCGTCCGCAGCGCCCGTCCCGGCGCCCGCCGCACCGGTCCCACCCGCCGGGGCGCGGCGGGGCCCAGGTCCTACGTCCCGTACCCGACGGGTTCGCCGTGCGTCGCCGCCGAGCGGCTCGCGGCGAGCACGGCGAGCGCACCGACGCTCACCCATCCGAGGAGGTCGAGGGCCATGCTCATGACACCCGGAGGAGTGATGAGCTGGGTGAAAAACGCGCGGCCGTCCCACGCCATCGGGTTGGCCGCGTAGCCGAGCACGGTGCCCAGCACGCCCGCGGCGAGCAGCGGGCCGCGCCGGTCGTCGAGCACGTGACGCCGCACCAGCACGTAGGGGACCGCGGCCAGGAGCGCGAGCACCGTGACCGCGCGCACCGCGACGCCGGCCCGCAGATCCGTCGTCGACTCGGCCGCCCAGGACGCGAGCAGGCCCGCGGCGAGCCCGCCGGCCGCGGTGGCGAGCGCCACCTGAGCGGTGAGTGCGGTGCGCATCTGTCATGACCCCCCGAGACCGACGACGGGGCCCGTGCGGCCCCGCCTCGATCCTCACCCGGGAGGCGTCCGCGGGTCTGGGCCCCCGGGCCCACGGGGGCCCCCGGTCGCGTGGGCCCGGACGTGAACCCGCAGGCCCGGCGCCTGGGCCGCGCGCGACGGGACGATCGTCGCGTGCCGGTTCAGCGGGTCGCGGAGTCGTCGGGCAGGTCGCCGACGGACACGGTGCTGCCCACGCGCAGCCCCCACCGGGCGAAGCTGCCCGCCGGCGCCTCGAGCACCGCTGTCACACCGGGACGCGGCCGTGTCACGGCCCAGGGCCGCAGCACCTGCACCGCGAGCACGACGCCGCGGGAGTCGAGCAGGGCGACGTCGAGCGGGACCCGCATGCCCGCCCCGTGCACCGAGCGCTCGGGCGAGAGCAGCAGCGCCTCGGGGAGCGTGCGCCGCCCGAGGAGCCCGCGCAGCCGGCTCGCCCACGTGTCCGCGACCTCCGCGCGCGCCACCGGACGGCCGTCCGTCCGGAGGTCGGTCACACGATTCATCCCCGCTCGTCCCCTCTATCCTGACCGCGCCCTCGGAATTCAGAGCTCCAGCGCACCGGGCCGCACGCGGCCGGGTGGGACCGTTCGGGGGAACCGCCAGGCCCTGCCGAGCCGGTCGGCGGGCGCCAGTGAATCATGTCGGGCACGTCGAAGGGGGAGTGGGTCGTCCATGCAGCAGGTCGTCGTCGGAGCCGTGGTCCCACCCACCACGGAGGTCCTCGAGCTCCTCGGCGGCGAGCCCGTCGTGCTCGCCGGCCCGGACGACCTCGACGGGATGTGGACGGCTGTCGCGGACGGCACGACGCACCTGCTCCTGCTCGGGGAGGACCGCCACGAGACGCTCGTGCGCCGCCACGCCGCGCTCGTCTCGGACCGCGGCGTCGCGGTCTCGTGGCTCACGCTCCCGCACGGTCCCGCGGCGCTCGTCGTGCTCGCGCTGCAGGCGGCGTCGGTGTCGCTCGACGCCGGCCTGCTGCCGGAGTTCGTGCGCCAGCTCGCGGCGCGGACGTGGAGCGGGGCGTGGACGCCCAGCGTCTCGAAGCTCGTGGACCCCGCCCCGAGCGTGGGCCAGCACCTGCGCTCGTGGACGCCCGGCGGCTCGGGGTTCGTGGTGACCCTCTCGGGCGACCGCGGTGTCGTCCCCGTGGGCGGCAAGGGGCTCGTGCCCGGTGACGGCTCGGGCGGCTCGCTGTACTGCGCGGGCTCCGGGGTCCCGGACCAGGCGCGCGACCACCTCGTCGCGGCGTCGGGTGCCTCGGACCTCGTCGAGATCGACGCGCTGCGCCTCGACCCCGAGGCGCGGTTCGGGCACGCGCGCGCCGTCGAGGTCGTCGCGCTGCCGTCCGACGAGCGCGTGCCGCTGCCCCCCGCGTCGACGCTCGCCGGCTGCGTCGTGTGCGCGGCCGTCGTGCCCGGAGAGTTCTGCTCGTACTGCCACGTGCGGCCCGCCGGGCTGCCCGTCGACCCCCAAGGAGTCACGCTGTGAACCCCCGCCAGCGCCGCGGCGTTCTGTTCATCCTGATGTCCGTGCTGCTCGCCGTCGTCGTGTTCATCGCGATCGCGGCGTACGTCGGCAACGTCGCGACGCAGGTCGGGTCGGTGGTCCAGGTGTACCGGGTCGCGCGCGACCTGCCCGCGTACACGACGCTCGAGGAGGCGTCGCTCGAGGTCGACGAGGTGCCCGCGCGGTGGCTCTCCGAGTCGGCCCGGGTCACGCAGGAGGACCTGGTCGGGCGCAAGATCGGCGTGAACCTCCGCGAGGGCACCATGGTCACGAGCGACATGCTCGTGCCGCCGTCCGACCTGAGCCCGACCGAGCGCGAGATCGCGATCAAGGTCGACCAGATCACGGGTGTCGCGGACCGGGTCCGGCCCGGCGACTACGTCGACATCTACGCGGTCTTCGCGGACGTCCCGGGGCTGCCCAAGCAGGTCCGCGTGCTCGTGCAGAACGTGCGCGTCGTCTCGGTGCGCGGCAGCCAGGTCGAGATCGACGAGGAGAGCGACACCGGGCAGCAGACCGTCGTGCCCGTGACCCTCGCGCTCGAGCCGAACGACGCGCTCGCGGTCACGTACGCGGCCGCCTTCGCCCAGGAGGTCCGCCTCGTGGGTCTGCCCACCGGCGCCGGCGAGGACCGGACGGGCGAGCAGGGTGACTTCGACGCCGAGGACCTCGGCGGCCAGGCGATCCCCGAGGGGGTGGAGAACTGATGGCCGGCACGATCGTCATCGGCTGCGCCGACCAGTCGCTCGCGTACGAGCTGCGCTCGCAGCTCGCCGAGGCGGCCGACGTCGAGGTCGTCGGGGTCGCGGAGACCACGACCGAGCTCACGTCGCTCGTCCTCACGCACGAGCCGAACGTCATCCTGGTGCACGACCAGCTCGGTCCCGAGCCCGTGCACCAGGCGATCCGCGACCTGGGCCTGCGCCGGCCCGCGACCGTCACGATCGTGGTGTCGAGCGACAACGAGCCCGAGGCGCTCGCGTCCGCGATGGACGCCGGTGCGCGCGGCGTGCTCTCCTACCCGCTGTCGTTCGCCGACGTGCAGCAGCGCGTCGTGAGCGCGCTCGACTGGTCCCGGCACCTGATGTCGCTGCTCGCGTCGACCCGCGAGGGCGACGCGGGCCCGCGCGGCCGGGCGAACGTCGTCGCGATCACGGGCTCCAAGGGCGGCGTCGGGACGACCTCGATCGTCACGCACCTCGCCTGGGACATCCGCCGCGAGGTCCCCTCGTACAAGGTGCTCGTGATCGACCTCGACCTCGAGAAGGGCGACGTCACGAGCCTGATCGAGGCGCGCTACCGGACCTCGATCGCCGACCTCGCGAAGGTGTCCGAGGACCTCTCGGTGCGCACGGTCGCCGACGCGGTCTTCGAGCACGAGTCCGGGCTGCACATGCTGCTGCCGCCCGAGGACGTGCGGGACGTCGAGTGGGTCACGCCCGCGGCGATCCGGCAGATCATCGCGCTCGTGCGCCAGCAGTACGACCTCGTGATGATCGACCTCGGCTCGCACGTCACGCCCGTCCAGGCGGCCGTCGTGGAGATCGCCGACGAGGTCGTGTCGGTCGTCACGCCCGGGCTGATCAGCCTGCGCGCGCTGCGCCGCAACCTCGGCTGGTGGGAGTCGCTCGCCGTCCGCAAGCCCGACGCGGTGCACGTGCTGCTCAACCGGCACTCCCGCGTCGACGAGGTGCAGCCCGAGACGGCCCGCCGGCTCTCGCCGGCGCCGCTCCTCGAGACGGTCCTGCCGGACCTCGGCCGCAAGCTCGAGACGTCCGCGAACTCCCGCTCGCCCGAGCTCGTGGACGACCCGGCGTGGTGGAAGGCGCTGCGGGCGTTCGGCCGCGAGATCGGGCTCGTCCGGGTCGCCGCGGACGCCCCGGCCCCGGCGACCGCGCCCGCGCGACCCGCGCCCGCGGCACCCGCATCGGCACCCTCGCTCGAGAAGGCCGGTCGTGCGTCGCTGCCGACCCGCCGCCGCGCGCGCGGCGACGACACCGGGTCGGCGTCGGTCGAGCTGCTCGGCGTGCTGCCCTGGGTCGCGCTCGTGTGCGTCATGCTCTGGCAGCTGGGCATCGTGGGGGTCACGTACGTGTGGACCGGCCACGCCGCCTCCGCCGCCGCCCGCGCGGTGTCGCTGGGCGAGCCCGCGTCGCAGGTGCGCGACGCCGCGGAGGACCGCTTCCCCACGGGGATGCGCGACGGGCTGCGCGTGAACCTCGACCCCGGCGACACCGGCGGCATCTCCGTCGTGTCGCGCGTGCCGCTGATGATGCCGGGGGTGCTGAGCTCCCCGTGGGACGTGCGCGTCGACCGGTCGGTGGTGATGGAGCCGTGAGGCAGCGTCTGCGCGGCGACCGCGAGCGGGGCAGCTCCGCGGTCGAGCTCCTCGGTGTGATGCCCGTCGTCGTCGTCGTGATCCTCGTGGTGCTCCAGGTGTGCGCCGCGGCGTACGCCACGCAGGCGACGAACCAGGCGGCCCGCGACGGCGCCCGCGCGCTGAGCCGCGACCAGTCGGTGCCCGCCGCGGTCGAGCGCTCGCTGCCGGGAGGCCTGCGTGCGGACGCCATCAGCTACCCGGGGGGCGACGGGGTGCGGGTCGAGGTGCGCGTGCCGCGCATCGCGCTGTTCCCCGCGATCACCGTGACGCGTGAGGCGGTCATGCCATGAGGGCCGGGTTCAGCGAGTGGTCCGGCGAGCGCCGCCCCGAGGCCCCCGCGGCCGCGCCCGTGGTCGAGCAGCCGACGGCGCCGCTCGCCCGCAGCGACCTCGACGAGGTCCTGGTCTCGACGTTCAAGCGCAAGCTGCTCGACGAGGTCGACCTGCACGAGCTCGGGCGGCTCGATGCGGGCCAGCGACGCATCCGCCTCGAGCGCGTCGTCGCGCACCTCGTGTCGACCGAGGGCGTCATCCTCACGACGCGCGAGCGCAACGCGCTCATCCGCCGCGTCGTCGACGAGTCGATCGGCCTCGGCGTGCTCGAGCCGCTGCTCGCGGACGAGACCGTCTCCGAGATCATGATCAACGGGCACGACACGATCTACGTCGAGCGGTTCGGCCAGGTCGAGCGGGTCTCGGCCGCGTTCGCGTCCGAGGAGCAGCTGCGGCAGACCATCGACCGCATCGTCTCGACCGTCAACCGCCGCGTCGACGAGTCGAGCCCGATGGTCGACGCGCGCCTCCCCCCGGACGAGCGCATGCCGCGCGGCGCGCGCGTGCACGTCGTCCTGCCCCCGCTCGTGCTCAACGGCCCGACGGTCACGATACGGCTCTTCCCCAAGGCGTACGGGCTCGACGAGCTGCTCAACCGCAACAGCCTCGACCCCGCGACCGCGGAGCTGCTCGCGGCGTGCGTGCGGGCGCGGATGAACATCATCGTCTCGGGCGGCACGTCGTCCGGGAAGACGACGATGCTCAACGCCCTCTCGGCGTTCATCCAGGCGCGTCAGCGCATCATCACGATCGAGGACGCCGCCGAGCTCTCGCTCTCGCAGGACCACGTGGTCCGCATGGAGACGCGCCCGGCGAACGTCGAGGGGCAGGGCCAGGTCACGATCCGCGACCTCGTCCGCAACGCGCTCCGCATGCGCCCCGACCGGATCATCGTCGGCGAGGTCCGCGGCGGCGAGGCGCTCGACATGCTCCAGGCCATGAACACCGGCCACGAGGGCTCCCTCGCGACGGTGCACGCCAACACGACGGTCGACGCGCTGATCCGCCTCGAGACGCTCGCCTCCATGAGCGACGTCGAGGTGCCGTTCCACGCCCTGCGCGACCAGGTCAACAACGCCGTCGACCTCGTGGTGCAGCTGCTGCGCGGCTCGGACGGGACCCGGCGCGTCGTCGAGGTCGGCTACGTCGCCTCGCGGCACCGCGAGGACTTCGTGGTGCAGCCGCTCATGCGCTGGGACCCCGAGGCACCGAACCCGCCCGGCCCGCCCGGGCGGTTCGTGCAGTACCCGATCCCGCAGCCGATCCTCGACCGGCTGCGCATCGCGGGCGAGCCGATCGGCATGGCCGCCTCGCCGCCGCACGCCGTCCGGCAGCAGCCGCCGGCCGAGCCCGGTGAGGCGGCGCGCAGCACGGGGGCCGCGTCATGACCGTCGTCGTCATCCTGATCGGCGTCCTCGGGGCGTGCGTGCTGTTCCTCGCGGGCGTCCGCGAGCTCGTGTCGGTCGCGTCGCGCCGGCGGGCGCTCGTCGCCGGCGTCGTGGACGACACCCCGCTCTCGGGCAGCGCGCGGGTCGCCCGCTGGGACCGCGCGTTCCGGCAGACCGCCCCCGGGCGGTGGGTCGACCGCCAGCTGCTGCTCGCGGGCGAGGAGACCCGGCCCGCGGTCGTCGTCGCGGGCGTGGCCGTCGCGGGCGGGCTCCTGATCGGCTGGGTGCTGGCCGTGGGCCTCGCGCCGGTGTTCGGCCTGCTCGGGATCGTGGCCGTCGTCGTCGGCATCCGTGCCTACCTCGCGCGGGCCCGCGAGCGGCGCAACGAGCAGTTCATCGCCCAGATGCCCGAGCTCGCGCGCGTCCTGTCGAACGCCACGAGCGCCGGCCTGTCGATCGCGGCCGCCATCGGGATCGCCGCCGGCGAGCTCGCCGCGCCCGCGGGACCCGAGCTGGCGCGCGTCGCGTCGCGCATGCGGTTCGGCGACAGCCTCGAGGCCGCGATGACGGGGCTCACCGAGCGCCTGCCGTCGCGCGAGGTGTCCGTCCTGGTCTCGACGCTCCTGGTGAGCGCGCGCTCGGGCGGCTCGCTCGTCTCGTCCCTGCGCGACATCGCCGACACGCTCGACGAGCGCAAGGAGATCCGGCGGGAGGTCCGCACGACGCTCGCGCAGTCGACGTCGACCGGGTACCTCGTCATCGGCATGGGCTTCGCGCTGCTGTTCCTGCTCAACGTCATCCAGCCGGGCACCGTCCAGGCGATGACGTCCGAGTGGATCGGCCGCGTCGCCCTCGTCGTCGGTGGTGCGCTCTTCGTCAGCGGCTTCCTGCTGATCCGGCGGATGACGAGGTTCGACGGGTGAACGTCCTCCTCGCCCTGGGCGCCGCTGTCGTCGGCGCGCTCGCCACCGTGCTGCTGCTCGTCGGCTACCGCCAGATGCGGACCGACGCCCTCGACACGCTCGACGTCGAGGACCTCAGCCTCCTGCGCGGCCGGGAGCGGCGCCGCGCCGAGGGGGAGACCCCGCTGCAGCGGCTCGCGCGCCGGCAGGTCCCGCGCCTGCGCACGATGCTCGGCCCCCAGCGGCTCGCGCAGCTCCAGCGCCGCATCGACGAGGCGGGCCGCCCCGACGGGCTCACCGTCGACGGGTACCTCGAGCGCACCGCGATGTGGTGCCTGATCGTGGTCCCGGTGCTGCTCCTGCTGCTCGTGCAGGGCAACATCCTCATGGCGGTCCTGGCGCTCACGGTCCCGGTCGCCCTCCCGCTCAGCCGGGTCGCGGCGGCGCAGCGCAAGCGCCGCGAGCGCATCGACCGCGACCTGCCCGACTTCCTCGACGTGCTCGCCGTGACCGTGATGGCGGGCGTGAACTTCCGTGCGGCGCTCGCCCGCGTCGCCGAGCGGTTCCAGGGGCCGCTCGCCGACGAGATCACGCTGACGCTCCAGCAGATCGTCAACGGCGCGTCGGTGCGCCAGGCGTTCACCGACCTGCGCCGGCGCAGCACGTCCGAGCCGGTCGGGCAGTTCGTCTCGGCGCTCCTGCAGTCCCAGGAGCTCGGCGCCCCGCTCGCGGAGTCCCTCCAGCAGATCGCCGAGGACATGCGGCGCGACAGCGGTCAGCGCCAGCGCCAGGCGGCCGCCCGCACGGCGCCACGCGTGACGCTCGTGACGTCGCTCGTGCTGGTGCCGGGCGCGCTGATCTTCATCGTCGTGGGCCTGTACGTCGGCACGGACGTCGACTTCGGTGCGCTGCTCGGCGGTGTCGGGTGAGCGCCCCGCAGCGGGACTTCGCGCACCAGGTCGTCTCCGCGGGGCTGCTCGTGCGCCTCATCGCGATCATGGTCGCGATGATCGGCATGGTCGGCGACACCATGACGGGGCCGGTCCTCGCGTGCGTCCTCGTGCTGAGCGTCTCGAGCTTCTCGTTCCTCGTGTACCCGCAGGTGTCGGGCTTCGTCGTGCGGCACCCGCTGGTCGTCGTGCTCGACGTGCTGCTGACCCTCACGGTCGTCGCGCTGCTCGGCGTGGAGAGCCCGCTCGTGCTGGCGACGTTCTCGACGGCGCTGATCCTCGGCGTGCTGTTCCGGCCGCAGATCGCGTGGCTCGGGGCCGTCGTGCTCGTCGCGGGCTACCTCGCGGTCGCGCGGGCCACCGTGGGTCTCGACGTCGGCTTCATGCTGTCCCTGGGCGTCCCCGCCCTGTACCTGGCGTTCGTCGCGATCGGGCTCGCGGTGCGCGGTGCCCACGAGCAGTTCGTGGGCGTGGCGCGCGAGGCTGCCGTGGCCCGCGAGGCCGTCGCCGCGGCGGACGAGCGCGCACGGCTCGCCCGCGAGATGCACGACTCGCTCGGCAAGACGCTGCACGGCATCTCGCTCGCGGCGCAGGCGCTCCCGCTGTGGGTCGAGCGCGACCCCGCCGCGGCGATGGTCCAGGCGCGCGGGCTCGCCGACGGCGCGAACCAGGCGGCCGACGAGGCGCGGCGCCTGCTCGTGCGGATGCGCGCCGACGAGCCCGACCGCCCGCTCGTCGAGGTGGTCGCCGAGCTGTGCGCGCGCTGGGAGCTCGAGCACCGCACCGAGTGCCGGTTCACGTACGGCGCCGCGGTGGACCTGCCCCCGGACACGCGCTACGAGGTCCTCGCGATCCTCGGCGAGGCGCTCGAGAACGTGGCCCGCCACTCGGGCGCCTCGCGCGTGGACGTCGAGCTGCGCGGTCAGCCCGACGGCACCGTGCGGCTGTCCGTGCAGGACGACGGGCAGGGGTTCGTGCCGCGCGAGGACGGGACGAGCCCGCGCGGGCACTTCGGGCTGACCGGGATGCGCGAGCGCGCGCTCGAGGTCGGCGCCGAGCTCGGTGTCCGCTCGACGCCCGGTGCCGGTACCGAGGTCGTCGTCCAGGTCGGTCCGACGAAGGAGCGCAGCGATGTCCCGAGGTGAGACGGTCGGCGACGTGGGCGCCGCGCCCGGCGGGGTCGACCCCGAGCACGCGGCGCTGACCCAGGTGACGGTGGTCGTCGTCGACGACAACTCGGTGATCCGGATGGGCCTGCGCAGCCTCCTCGAGGCCTCGGACCGGCTGCGGGTCGTCGGCGAGGCGGCGGACGGCGAGGAGGCCGTGCGGGTCGTGCGCGCGACCCTGCCGGACGTCGTGCTCCTCGACGTGCGGATGCCGCGCCGCGACGGGGTGCAGGTCGCCGCCGAGATCCAGGCGTGGACCAAGGTGCTGATGCTCACCTACTCCGAGGCCCCCGAGGTCGTGCGTGCGGCGGTCGACGCCGGCGCGAGCGGCTACCTCGTGCACGGGACGTTCGCCGCGCACGAGCTCGAGCGCTCGATCCTCGCGGTCGCGGACGGCTCGTTCCTGCTGTCCGAGCGGGCCGCTGCGGCGATGCGCGCGTCCTGGGCGACCCCCGCGGCCCCGGCGGCACCCCAGCGCCCCGACGTCGGGCTGTCGGAGCGCCAGCGCGAGGTCATGGAGCTCGTCGCGCTCGGGCGCACGAACACGCAGATCGCGGGCGAGTGCTTCCTGTCCGAGAAGACGGTCAAGAACCACATCAACCACATCTTCGCGAAGCTGGGCGTGCGGACCCGGGCCGAGGCCGTCTCGGTGTGGCTGGGCGGTGCCCCGGACCCGGGCCGAGGGCGGCCGTAGATGGGCCCGCAGATGGGCCCACGGGCCCGCCGTCGGCGCCGGGACCGCCCGTAACGTTCCTGGTGTCAGGACGAACCAGGGCAGCTCAGGCCGGCCGGGACGGACCTCAGACCTCAGGACACCACGTGGCTCGGCCGGCAACGGTCGGCCGAGAGAACGGAGAGCACCATGACCCGCATGTTCGTCAACACCAAGATCCGCCTCCAGAAGGGCCTCGAGGAGCGCGAGCTCGGCCAGGGCACGCTGGAGTACCTCGGCATCGTCATCGTCGCGGCGATCCTCGTGGCGGCCGTCGTCGGTGCGTTCGACACGTTCGACCTCAAGGCGAAGATCGGCGCGCAGCTGACGAAGATCGGCAACCTGGGCGGCTGATGACGCCGCGTGCGTGACGGAGCGGCGGTGCGGTGGCGGAGGGGCCACCGCGCCGCCGCTGTCGTGCAGGTGGTGGGGGGTCGTGCAGGCGGTACGGGTGGGACGAGGAGGGAACCGGATGCGGGTCGGACGCAGCACCTGGCGACGGGGCGAGGTCGACGACCGCGGGCTCGTGACGAGCGCGCTGGTCGTCGTCGTGTGCGTCGGGGTCGTCGCGCTGCTCTTCCTGGCGGTGCTCCCGCTGCTGGTCGGGACGGACCAGAAGAGCCGGACGCAGACCGCGGCCGACGCCGCGGCGCTCGCCGGAGCCGAGGCGGTCCGCGAGCACGCGCTCGCCCACCTCGGTGACGTGATCCGGCCGGTCGGGGGCGTCTCGTTCGCCGACCTCCTGGGGCCGTCGCGCGGGCTCGGGCAGGCCCAGGTCTACGCCGCCCGCAACGACGCGACGGTCGGGGAGTACCGGTACGACCCGTTCGCCGACGAGGTCCGCGTCGTGACCCGCTCCACGCAGGCGCCGCCGCGCTCCGGCGGCGAGCCGGCGTCCATCGACCGCACGCAGGCCGGCGCGACCGCCGAGGTCGGGGTCGACCTCGCCGAGTGCGTGTTCTCGGTGTCGCAGAAGCTCGTCGGTCACGAGCCCGTCCCGACGCCCGAGCCGCCGCCGCCCGGCGCCCCGGAGCCGACGCCCTCGCCGACCCCGACCCCCACGCCGACGCCGGTGCCGATCTACGACGACGAGTACCGCTTCAGCTGCCCGGGCCTGCGTGCCGTCCCAGCCTCGCTCGACCTGGCCGCCGTCCTCGGCGACGCGCGCGCGGCGCTCGACGACGCCCTGAAGCCGAAGCTGGTGCGATGATGCAGCCGGCCCGTACCCCGACGTCCACCCGAGAGGTCCGCGCGATGACATCCCCGACCCTCCGGCGCAGGTCGGCCGCGCTCGCGACCGCGGCCGGCGTGCTGCTCGTGACCGGGGCCGGCGCCCAGGCCGCCGAGGCCGGCCGCGACGAGCTGCCGCTCGGCACGATCGACCTCGACGGGCAGGAGACGCCGGTCCTCGGCTCGTTCGTCTACCACCAGTTCCACCTCGACACGAACCCCGAGATCCGCGGGCTGGTGCACGGCGTCCAGCGCATCGAGGGCGGGACGGTCCTCTACTACTCCGTCGGCACCCCCGCGGGGTCCTCCGCGTCGGCCTTCGCCGGCGCGATGGCGTTCCCGGACTCGAGCCACCCGTACGACGGGTCGCACGGGGTCGACCTGGCGCTCGTCGACACGCAGAGCCTCGCGGCGTACCGGCCCCTGTACACCGCGAGCGAGACGTTCACGAGCGCGACCGCCGACCTGGAGGCCGCGCCCGGCGAGCTCGTGGTCGGCTGGGCCGTGTTCCCCGAGCTCGCGGCGGACGTCGACACGGTCCAGGTGACGATGCCGTGGGGCACGGCCGTCGGCGACGTGCCCGTCGGCGAGGGCGCGCTCGAGCCCGTCGCGCAGGAGCCGGCGCCGCTGCTCGGGGAGGGCTGGCCCGAGGTGCCGGCCGCCGGCGAGCTCGCCGGGGCCGACGCCGCCGCGGTGACGTACTCGCTCGTGCGCCGCACCGGTGACGAGGAGGGCACCTCGACCACCGAGGAGTCCCCGGAGCAGGTCGCGGTGACGCTCGACGCGAACGTGCTGTTCGCGAGCGGGTCCGCGGACCTGTCCGGCGACGCGCAGCAGGTCCTCGGGACCATCGCCGCGGACATCGCGGCCCGCGGGACCGGTGAGGTCGTCGTGACCGGCCACACGGACTCCGACGGCTCGGACACCTTCAACCAGACGCTCTCCGAGCAGCGCGCGGCCTCCGTGCTGGGCGTGCTGCAGCCCGCCAGCGGGGGTGGCGTCACGTTCACCGCGGTCGGCAAGGGCGAGGGCGACCCGGTCGCGGGCAACGACACGGACGAGGGCAAGCAGGCGAACCGGCGGGTCACCGTCGTCTACGCGGTGCAGGGGGAGTCGTGAAGCGCAGGACGTGGGGCGTCGTGGCCGGTGCGGTCGCGGCGGTCGGGGTCGGCCTCGTCGTGCTGGCGTCGTGCTCGCCCGACGACGAGCCGGGCCCCGGGGCCACCTCGACGGCGAGCGAGTCCTCGTCGACCGGGGGTGACACGTGGACCCGGGCCGAGCTCCAGGAGCTCGTCTTCGAGGGGGACGTCGGCACGTCGACCGTCCTGGGCTCGGTCGCGGGCGAGATCCCGAGCCGGCCGACCCCGTTCCCGGCGGAGATCGACGTCACGGAGGTGAGCGCCGGGTCGGAGAGCACGCTCGTGCGCTTCACGCTCCGGAACGACGGCGAGGAGGTCTCCCCGAGCCTCGAGTCGTTCAACCGCCGCACCCCGCTGACCAAGGACATCCGCGACATCGCGATCGTCGACCCCACGCTCGGCGCGCGGCTGCAGCCGTTCCTCGGCGTGCAGGCGAGCGCGCCCGACACCTCGTGGTGCACCTGCGCGGACTCCCCGAAGCAGGTCACGGACGCCGGCCAGCTGCTGTCGGGGACGTTCCCGCCGCTCGACCCCGGCACCACGACCATCACCGTGGAGATCCCCGGGTTCCCCCCGGTCGAGGACGTGCCGGTCACCCGTCGCTGAGCAGGGCCCCGACGGATCCCGTGCGCCGCACCCCCGTCCGCGGGGCGTGCGGCGCACGTGCGCGCCCGGGTGGGTCGGGCCGGGGTCGGCCCGGTGGCGTGACGTGTCGCAGCGGGCCCGGGTGACCGTCGGCGCGGGTGCTCGTCCGGTGCACGCGACCTCCTTCCCCTCGATCCGGGCCGGCGGCGACCGATCGGTGGGGCGGGGCCGCGGGGACGCCGGATGCCGACCCGTCGGTAGGATGCGGGCCGACGCCCGCCCCGAGCGGAGCGCTGCCGAGCCGGCAGCGCGACGTCGACGAGCAGCACGGACGAAGGCAGGACGGACGACGGTGCGCTGGCGGTCAGGACACGGTGACGCGCGCACGTCCGGCGTCCCGCTCGTCGCGCTCGCGCTCGCCGCGGTGGTGTCCCTGCCCGTGTCGGGTGCCGTGGTCGGGGTCGCGACGGACCCCGCCGGCGCCGAGCTCGGGCTGTGCCGGTTCGTCGCCGCCGTGAGCCTGCGCCCGGGCGCGTGCGAGCCGCCCGAGCCGGTCGGCGCCGGGGACGACGCCGCGCGGGTCTACGGGCCCCCGGTGTGCCGCGTCCACGCGCAGGCCGACGAGCGGGGGCGCTCCGTCCGGACCTCACGGGTCGCGACGGGCAGCGGGGACGTGCTGCTGCAGGAGAGCTCGGGCGGCGCCGTGCGGGTCGTCGCCGTCGCGCCCGCGGACGGCGGCACGGCGCTCCTCACCGTCGGCGAGCCGCGCGACGGCACCCGCCCGCCCACGGAGGGCGCCCGCGAGGTCGGCGACTCCTGGGAGGTCCCCGACGCCGACGCCTGGGAGGAGCTCCGCGCGGCCACCGACGAGCGCGGCGCCCAGCTCGACCGGCTCGCGTCCGGCGTCCCCGTGGCCGAGGCGTGGTGGCTCGCGGAGAGCGGTCAGCGCACCGCGCCACCGCCGCCGCCGAGCAGCACCCTGGTCCGCGGGGTCGTCGACCTCGACGACGCGGCCGCGCTCGGCGTGGGTCCGCGGACGCCCGTGCGGCGCGGCACCGCCGACGACCTCGTCGCGCTCGCGGCGGGTGCACGGGGGACCGTGACGATCGCGACGGGCACCGACGGGACGCAGACCTGGACGTACCACCTCGACGGCCGGCGCGGCGTCGAGGTGGACGAGGGTGCGCTGGGCGTGACGCGCGACGCGGTGGGCGACGTGCGCGAGCTCGTGCTGCGCAGCGTCGCGCCGGGCGAGCGGCGTGACCGCGAGGTGACGACGACGACGCTCGCGGTGGGCGACGACGACCGCGGGGTCGTCGACGCGTGGCTCGGTGAGCGCGCGCCGGCGGGCCGCAGCGACGGCGTGCAGGTCGAGGAGTCGGCGCTCGTCCCGGGGCTGCCCTCGCCGCGCGCGTTCGGCGACCTCCTCTACCGGGGCTCCACGACGAGCGTCATCACCTACCGCGGGGTCGGCGACGACGCGGGCTTCCGGTCTGCGGTCCGCGACGGGTGGGCGCTCGGGCTCGCGGTGCGTGCCCGCGACGTCGGGGCCCGCACCGCCGACGCGACCTACCTGGGCTCGCCGAGCCGGACGGGCGAGCGCCTCATGATCCCGGAGGCCCGCTGCACCGGCGGGGCGTCGTTCTGATGCGCGAGGGGTCCAGCCGTGGTCGATGACCTGATCCGCCGGCCGTCGCGGCCCTCGCAGCGCCCGGCGGCGCGAGGGCGCCGAGGCCCCGTCGAGCGCTGGCACGAGGCGGAGCGCACCGTCGACGGCCTCGTCGCGCGCCACCGGCACGCCCGTGCGTGGCTCGTCGGGCTGCTCGTGGGCGTCGTCGTGCACTCGCTCGCGGCCGCGCTCGTGGCCGTCGTCGCCCTCGGTGGCGCCGCCGGCCCGATCGGGCTGCTCCCGGCCCTCGCGCCCGCGGTCCTCGGTGCGGCCGCCTCCGCAGCGGCGTTCCGCCCGCGGACGCCGCCCACGGCGCGCGACGTCGCCGTCGTCCCGCTCGCGGTCGTCGGGTACGTGCTGCTGCTCGCCGCGCGGGTCCTGGGCCGCGTCGGCGCGGACGTCACGCCCGGCACCGCGGCCGCCGTGCTCGTCGTCCCCGCCGCGACCGCGCTGGTCACCGGGGTCGTCGCGGGGCTGGTCCTGCGGCGCCGGTGGGAGCCGCCCGCGGGACCGGTCGCCTCCGTCACCTACACGACGCCGCGCGTCTGACGATCAGGGGATGGGCCCGGATCCGGGCCCACCGACGGGTCCGTGGGCCCACACCGCGCCGCGGGCCGCGACGTAGCGTCGTGATCCCCGATCCCCGCCCGACAGGAGCCGTACCGCCGTGATCTCCCGCCTCGCCCGTGCGGCGCACCCGTCCGACCGCGGGGCGAGCACGCTCGAGACCCTCGGGATCGTGGTGGTCGCGGCGCTCCTCGTCACGGGCGTGACGCTCTCGATGGCGGCGTACCCCGGCCTGATCTCGGGTGCGCTGTGCCGCTTCACCGCCGCGGTCGGCCTGGGGGCGGGGGACTGCGAGGGCAGCGACCCGCAGGCCGAGGACACCGTGACCGACGACGACTTCCGCCCGCCGGTCTGCATGCTCCACGAGGAGAGCGAGCAGTACCAGGCGGAGTTCAAGGCCTGGTTCTTCACCTTCGGCCAGAACTCGGGATTCATCGTCCAGGAGTACGCCGACGACACCGTCCGGGTCACCGCGACGGACGGTGCAGGGGTCGGCGCGGGCGGCTCGGTGTCGAGCTCGACGTTCGACGCCGGCAAGCTCGGGAACGGCGACAACGCCGGCCTCGACATCGACCTCGGCGGCGGCGTGAAGTTCTCCTACGGGGACACGTGGGTCTTCGACGACCACGACGAGTGGCTCGAGATGAAGGAGCAGCTCGACGACTACCTGCTCCAGCAGGAGATGCTCAAGCAGCGCGGCGGGGTCTGGGCGGCGAAGTCCATGGGCTGGAAGGAGCAGCCGAAGGACCCGGAGGTCTCGTACGTGCGCACCGAGCTCGAGCTGTCCCTCGAGGCGGCGCTCGGCCTGCGCGACCCGCTCGGCCCGGCCGGCCCCAAGGGCGAGCAGGAGTTCTTCGACCCGAACGTCGGGCTGACGCTCGAGGCCAAGGCCGGCGGCGCCGTGATCGTCGAGACCAACCACGACACCGGCGACCAGAGCTGGACCTACGAGGTCAGCGGCTCGGCGGCCGCGGGGGCCGAGGTCGTCGTCGGCCAGGGCTCGGTCCAGGGAGCGGTCAAGGGCGCGTTCACCGTCACGCGCGGCGAGGACGGCGACGTCACGCAGCTCGTCTTCCAGAGCACCCGCGAGGTCGGGGTGAGCGGCGGCCTCGGCAACGACTCGTTCGACCAGGCGGGCGGCAGCTCGGGGACGAGCGAGAGCGACTCCTACGTGACGACGACCACGCTCGACGTGACCGACGAGAACCGCGACCTCGTGGACTCCTGGCTCGCCGAGCGCAACGACGCCGGGGTCGCGCTGACGCTGCCGTTCGGCGCGATGGAGCCCCGCAGCCCCTCCGACGACCCGTTCCTCCAGCTCATGTACGAGGAGGCGACGATGAGCCAGCTCACGTACCACAACGTCAAGGACAAGACCGAGTTCGAGGCCGCGATCAAGAAGGGCTGGGAGTTCGGGTTCGCCGTCAGCGCGGAGAACGCCACGGCGAGCCTGACCGACGCGAACTTCCTCGGCGCGCCCGGCCAGGACGGCACGCGCGTCATCCTGCCCGACACCGAGTGCAAGTGACGGAGGGGACGACCGTGACGTTCGCGAGCTTCGTGCGGCCCTGGGTGGCCGGCCTGGTCGGCTTCCTGGTGGGCGAGTACGGCGCCGGTGCCCTGCTCGGGTCGCTCGTGCGGTCCGGCGACCGCGAGCAGGCGCTCGCCCTGTCCTGGCTGCCCTGGGTCGCCGCGCCCGTGCTCGGGGCGCTGCTGGCGACGCTCGCGGTGCGGGTCGTCGCGGGGACCCGGTGGTGGCACTGGCTCGTCGCCGTGCTCCCGGTGCCGCTCGGCGCGGTCGGGGTGACGGCCGCGGTGATCGTCCTGACCGGGGCCGCGGCGACGGGCTTCGCGCTGTCCGTCGTCGCGCAGCTCGCGCTCGCCGCGGGCGTCGGGCTGGGCCTCGGTACGCTGCGCAGACGGGCCTGGCGCCCGCCGGCCCCGGCCGAGCCGCCCGTGAGCTACGTCGTCGACCGACCGGAGGACCTCCCCGCATGAGCCGCCCGAACCTCGTCCGACGCGCCGTCCTGGCCGCCGCCGGCGCCACCGTCCTCGTCGGGCTCGCCGCCTGCTCCTCGGGCAGCGGCACTCCCGAGGGCTGGACCCGCGTCGAGGACGGCTGGCTCCAGGTCGACGTCCCCGAGGCCTGGGTCGAGACCGGCGAGCTCAGCGACCGCTGGACCACCTCGTGGCAGGACGCCGAGGGTGCGGACGCGACCGTGCAGCTCGCGGCGAGCCCCGTGCTCGGCTACTACCGGGCCGCGGAGGCGCGCGGGATCATCCTGGCGAACGCTCAGGTCGGCGGGCTGCCCGGGTTCGCGGTGACGAGCCAGTCGGACCCCGTCGACACCGACGCGCTCGAGGTCACGCGCACCGACTTCACGTACGAGCCCGACGACGGCGGCACGTCGGAGGGCGTGCTGTGGGTCGCGGCGGACCGGGAGACGAAGAAGTCGGTGGCCCTGCAGCTGACCTCCGCGGAGCTCGACGACGACGTGGTCGAGCAGCTCGAGGCGAGCATCCGGGTGCTCGACACCGAGGCGACGCCGCAGGGCTGACCCGCCGCACCTCCCTGCTCGCACCGCCCCCACCGAGAGAGGTCCCGTGCGCCGCTCCGTCGCCGGCCTGGCCGCCGCCGTCCTCGTCCTCCTCACCGCTTGCACCGGCGGCGGGGACCAGCCGAGCGCCCCCGGCGACCCCGCGAGCACCGCCCCCACGACGACCGCGCCGCAGCAGGCGGCCCCGGTCGTCGTCGAGGCGACGTACCTGTCGGTCCCCGTCGAGCTCGAGGTGGCGCCGGTCCAGGTGCAGGGTGACGTCGCGCTGCTCTCGGTCGAGTACCGCCTCGGTGCCGGGGCTCCCCCCGGTGCGGCGTTCAGCGCGGGGCAGGTGCTGAAGACCGCCACGGGGGCGGTCGGGCCCACCGGGGTGCGCCTCGTCGACCTCGAGGCGGGGCAGGTCCACCCGCCGGGCACCGACGCGCAGCGCCAGCCGGCCGTCACGCGCGAGGCCCTGCCGGTCACGGCGCAGGCCCCGGCGACGTCGCACGGCCTGTACCGCGCGCCGGGCGCGGACACCGTGGCCGTGCTCTTCCCGTACCTCGGCCTGGTCCGCGACGTCCCCGTCGTGCGCCTGGGCGCGGGGGAGGAGCTGCCGGTGACCGCGGAGGACCTCGGCCGCGCGGGCGAGATCACGTACGCCGCCGCGCCGGTCGACCAGTTCACGGTCGCGTTCGACGACTCGTCCTCGACGCGGGTCTCGCACGAGGACGTCACGGTCGCCCTCGCGTCGGACGTGCTCTTCGGCGTCGACCTCGCGGGCCTCTCGCCGGAGGCCCAGGGCGTCGTCGACCGCGCGGCGAGCGAGATCGCGGCGAAGGCGGCCGAGGGTCGCGTCGAGGTCGTCGGGCACACCGACGACGTCGCGTCGCCCGAGCACAACCAGGACCTCTCCGTGCGCCGGGCGCAGGCCGTGGTCGACCGCCTCGCGCCGGTGCTGGGGACCGGGTTCGAGGTGGTCGCGGAGGGGCGCGGCGAGAGCGAGCCCGCGGTCGCCGGGACGTCGCCCGAGGCCCGCGCCGCCAACCGCCGCGTCGAGCTCCGGTTCACGGCCGCCACGCCCGGCGCGTCGGTCGACGTGGGCTCGGACGCGGCGGTCCCGGAGCCCACGGGGCCGGTCGCGTCGGGCGGTGCTGCCGTCGAGGTGGCCGGGGTCACGGGCTTCGCCGTGCGGGCCCTCGCCGTCGAGCCCGTGGGCCCGTTCCTCGTGGGGACCCTCGAGGTCGAGCG
The DNA here is from genome assembly GCF_047229345.1 of Cellulomonas jepli. NCBI lineage: Bacteria > Bacillati > Actinomycetota > Actinomycetes > Micrococcales > Cellulomonadaceae > Cellulomonas > Cellulomonas jepli. Next base: position 24,219 of record NZ_JBFTER010000068.1, read on the forward strand.
CACCGGCGCCGGCACCGCGCAGCCGACCGGGCTGTTCGGGGACTTCGTGCAGGGCCTCGCCACCGGGCGGGGGCTGAGCGCGCTCGCCATGGGCGGGGGCGCGCACAACGCGACGCTGCTCGGCGACGCGAGCCGGGTCTACCCGCTCGACTACGTCCGGCCCGCGGCGGAGAGCGTGACCAGCGACGTGCGTGCCGTCGTCGCCGACGAGTGGGTCGTCGCGCCGATGGCCCCCGGCGAGACCGTCACCACGACGGTGCCGTGGCCGGACCCGGGCGGCGACACGGTCACGGTCGACGTGCCCGAGCGCTTCCGCCTGGCCGACGTCCCCGTCACCCGCCCCTGAGCGCCCGCCCCGGCACCGCTCGTCGGCCGGACCTCCCCGGCCTCGACCACCGGCGACGCTCTACCCTGGCCGGGTGCTCCACGCCGCCCGCGGTCCCGTCCTGACGTCCCGCCGGCCCGCCCGCACGCGGACCCGTGCACGTGGCGTGCCCCGGCACGCGCACCGCGACGGCGCCGCGCGGCCACGGCGCCGTCCCGCCCCCGGCGACCCCGGCGGGTCGGGC
>NZ_JBFTER010000069.1:0-24199 GCF_047229345.1 Cellulomonas jepli
GTGCGGGTGCGGGTGCCTCGACCGGGGCCGGCGCAGGAGCGGCCGGCACGGGCGCGGGTGCAGGCGCGGCGGCGAGCACGGGTGTGGCGAGCACCGGTGCGGCGAGCGTCGCGGTCGGCGCCGGTGCGGTCGGGGCGACCACGGGGGCCGCGGCGGGCTCGGCGGCTGCCGCCGCGGGTGCCACGGGCTTCGCGGCGCTCGTGGGTGCGCTGCCGGTCGGCGTGCTCGGGGCGGTCGCGGCGACGGTCGCCGTGGGTGCCGCGGTGGCCGTCGGCGGGGTCCTCGGCGTGTTCTCGGGCGACGCCGCACCGACGGGCGAGGCCGACGGGCCGCTCGCGTCCGCGTCCCCGACGCCCGGGTCGACCGTGCGCCCGTCCGCGACCCCGACGCCCACCGTCCTGCCGACCGTCGCGCCCACCGACCTCCCGACGCTCGAGGCCGAGCCCGACGACGAGCTCGAGATCGGCACGCCGTCCGACGAGGACGACGCCACCGCTCCGGGAGCGGTCGGCCCGCGCACGAGCCCGACGACGGCACCGCGCACGGGGACCGGGACGGACGACGAGCCCGACGTGACGCCCGCCCCGGAGCCGGACCCCGACGTGACGCCCGACCCGGAGCCGGACCCCGACGAGACGACGCCCCCGCCGCCCGCCCCCGCGACCATCGGCGTCGCGACGACCCAGGCCGACGTCGTCCTGACCGCGGGCGCGTCCAACCGGCTGAGTGTCGAGCTCGTCAACAGCGGCGGCCTGGCGGCGACGGACCTGGTCGCCACCGTGACGCTGCCGAGCGGCGTGAACATCGACGAGGTCCGCACCGAGCTCGCGCCCGTCGCGCTCGCGGGCGGCGCCGCAGGACGGTTCGCCGTGGCGTCCGGGTCGACGACCTGGGTGTGCGGCCCCGCGCGGACCGCCGGTGCCGGGCGCTCCGTCGCCGAGTGCACGCTCGACACGCTGCCGCCGAACGCGTCCGCGCGCCTCGTCCTCCAGGTGGTCGCGGACGAGACGGTCGACGCCGACCCGGCCGCCGAGGTCACGATCGCGGTCCGCGGCACGGGCCTCGCGACGCAGACCAGGCCGATCTCGCTGCGGACCCCGATCGCCGCGTCCGCGCCGCGCCTCGCGCACGGCGGCTCGGCGACGTCCGTGCCGCTCGTCGTCCCCTCGGGCGACGCCGGCCACGCGCGCCCCTTCACGCTCGACCTCCTCAACGCCGGGCAGAGCGCGACCAGCGCCGGCGGGGTCACGCTCCGGCTCCCGGCCGGGGTGCACGCCGTCATGCCGCCCGCGGACGCGCTGTGGGCGTGCTCGGCCGCGTCCGCGGAGACCGGCGACGTCGTCACGTGCGGCGTCGCGGCCGGGCACTCGCTCCCCGGGCGCAGCTCGGCCGTGGACCTCACGCTCGGCCTCTACGCCGACGGCTCCGCGGCTCGGGTGCCCGACGCCGCACTCGTGTACTCGCTCCAGCCCGACGCGCCCGGCCGCAGCCAGAACCAGCGCCTCGCGCTCGGCGTCGACGGGTACCTGCAGGTGACGTCCGCCGCGGGCACCGTCGAGCTCGCGGGCGCCGACGCCGAGGTCGACATCCCCGTGACCGTCACCAACGTGGGCGGGCGCACCGTCGACGTCCCGACGCTGCGGCTCACCGCCCCCGACGGGACGCGCTGGGCCGAGCCGGACCCCGTGACGACCCTCGGCTGGACCTGCAGCCCGCCGCGGCCGTCGCTCGAGCCGGGCGCCGGCGGGGCCACCGTGGTGTGCACGGGTGCGCCCCTGGCCGCCGGGGCCAGCGTCCAGGTCGGCACCCGGCTCGTGAAGAACGGGATGTCGGAGGACGGGACGCTCGGCACCGCGGAGATCGCGGTCGAGACGCCCCGGATCGACGGACCGTTCCCCGCGGCGCGCGTCCTCGTCCGGGCGCTCCCGTACGGTCCCGACCCGACGCCCACCCCGTCGGTCACGCCGACGCCGACGCCGAGCGCGACGCCGACGCCGTCGGTCACCCCGACGCCGAGCGCGACGCCGACGCCGTCCGTCACCCCGACGCCCACCCCGACCGTCACGCCCACCCCGACCCCGACCGTCACGCCGACGCCCACGCCCAGCGTGACGCCGACCCCGACGCCGTCCGGGAGCCCGACGGCCCCCGCGGCGACCCCGCGCTACAGCTCGCCCGGCTCGGGGCACACCGTCACCGAGATCGGCGCGCCGCTCCTGACGTGCACGGCCCGCGGCGCCCGCGACACGTGCGGCCCGGCGCTCGCGGGGACGTCCGGCAGCGACGACCTCACGCTCGTCCCGCTCAACGCGGCGGGCGGGCGCACGGTCTCGTCGTCCGCGACGCTCGAGCTCCCGGCCGGTCGGCAGGTCGCCTGGGCCGGGCTGTACTGGGCGTCGAACAGCGTCCACACGCGGTCGAACCCGCTCCCGGCCGTCGAGCGGATCTCGGTCCGCGCGCCCGGGACGGTCGGGTACGCGCCCGTCACGGGCAGGGTCACGGTCCTCGCCGAGCACGGCTCGGGCCGGCCGAGCGAGTTCCAGGCGTTCGCCGACGTCACCTCCCTGGTGTCGCAGCACGGGGCGGGGGAGTGGTCCGTCGCGGACATCGCCGACCTCCGGGACGGTTCGCTCGTCGACGCGTACGCCGGCTGGGCGCTCGTCGTCGTGTACGCGGACCCGGCGGGAGGCCAGGTCGCCGTGCATGACACGCCGCTGCGCGCGCGGGACGCGAGCACGCCGACCCTGACGGTCGCGACCGAGCCCGGCGGCAGCGCCCGGATCGGCGTCGTCGCCTGGGAGGGCGACCGCGGCCTGCGCGGCGACCGCCTGCTCCTCGACGGCTCGCCGCTGACGCCCAAGCGGGCCGGGTCGAGCGTCGGGAGCCCCGACAACGCGTTCGACGGCACCGCGACGGGCTACGCCGCCCCGAACTCCCTGATGGTCGACGCCAAGGGCTTCGCGCGCGTCGCGACGACCGGCGCGACGGCCGCGCTCCGGCCGACGTCCGCCGCCCCGGACCACGACGACTACGTGGTGGGGGTCGTGACGGTCGAGACGCGGCCGGCGGGGCGCTGACGGGTCGAGACGCGACGCGGCTCCACGCGGGCGGTGCGACGCACCGCGCGCGCCGGTCGACCGGCAGGCGCCGGTTTCTGCGCGCCTCACCCGCTGTGGTCCAATAGGTCCTATGACCGGGACGAGCACCGACCGCCCGACGCCTGCGCGCGTCGCGTGTCGAATGTGCTGTCCCGGCGCGTGTCGCAGCCTCTGAGCTGACACCCGTCCCGTCGCGCCGGTCGCCGGCGGCCCCGGAGCCCTGCGCCCCGACCGTCCCCGCGGACGAGCACAGCGAGCACGCCCCCAGCACGGACCTTCCCCTGGCACAGCCGCCGCCGCGCGTCGGCCCGCCGCCGTCCGGCACGACCTCCGAGGACCTCGTGAGCACCGAACCCCACATCCGCCTGACGGCGCTGCGCAAGGTCTACCCGGGCACCGGCGGGACGGCCGAGGTGGTCGCGCTCGACGGGATCGACCTGGCCGTCGAGCGCGGGCGCATCCACGGCATCGTCGGCCGCTCGGGCGCCGGGAAGTCGACCCTGATCCGCTGCCTCACGGTGCTCGAGCGCCCGACGTCCGGCGCCGTGGTGATCGACGGCGAGGAGCTCTCGGCGCTGCCCGAGGCGCGGCTGCGGGAGGCCCGGCGTCGCATCGGGATGGTCTTCCAGCACGTCAACCTGCTCGACTCGCGGACCATCGCCCAGAACGTCGCCTACCCGCTCGAGGTCGCCGGGGTGCCCCGCGCGCAGCGGACGGCACGCGTGCAGGAGCTCCTGGACCTCGTCGGGCTCGGGAACCGCGCCGGTGCCTACCCCGCGCAGCTCTCGGGCGGTCAGCGCCAGCGCGTCGGCATCGCCCGTGCGCTCGCGACGGAGCCCGCGGTGCTGCTGTGCGACGAGCCGACGTCGGCGCTCGACTCCGCGACGACCCGGCAGATCCTCGGCCTCATCCGGGACCTGCGGGACCGCCTCGGCATCACGGTGCTGATCATCACGCACGAGATGGCCGTGGTCCGCGAGATCTGCGACTCCGTCACGCTGCTCGACCACGGGCGCGTCGCCGAGCAGGGGGCGGTGGCGGACGTCGTCGCGGCGTACGGGTCGCGGCTCGCGCGCGAGCTCATCCCGGTGCCCGACCTGCCGCTCGGCGAGGAGCGCCAGCTCGTCGAGGTCGCCTACTCGACCGACGACGTCCCGACCGCGGACGTGCTCGCGGCCGTGGCGGCGCTCGGCACGGGCGTCGAGGTCGCGGCGGGCACCATCGAGACGCTCGCGGGCCGCCGGGTCGGACGCCTCCAGCTCGACGTGCCGGCGGCCGACGTGACCACGGCGCTCGACCGGCTGCACGCGGTGGGGCTGCACGCCGTCGTCAGCGCGGACGGGGAGGCGGGTGCCGGTGGCGCCGCCCGTGCGACCGGTGCGGGGGTGACCCGATGAGCTTCGTCGAGGACCTCGTCATGAGCCCCGTGATCCAGGAGAAGCTCCCGGAGGCGACGTTCGAGACGTTGGCGATGGTCGGTGTCTCGTCGCTGCTGACCGCGGTGCTCGGCCTGCCGCTCGGCCTGCTCCTCGCGGCGACCGCGCGCGGCGGGCTGACCTCGAACGCGCTGGTCAACGGCGTCGTCGGCTTCGTCGCCAACGTCGTGCGGTCGGTGCCGTTCCTCATCCTCATGATCGCGGTCATCCCGTTCACGCGGCTGGTCGTCGGCACGTCGCTCGGCTGGGAGGCGGCGGTCGTCCCGCTGACCATCGGTGCGGTGCCGTTCTTCGCCCGGCTCGTCGAGACCTCGGTGCGTGAGGTCAGCCCCGGCAAGGTGGAGGCCGCGCGGGTCATCGGCGCGACGCGTTCCGGGATCGTCGTGCAGGTGCTCGTCCGCGAGGCGCTCCCGGCGCTCGTCGCGAGCCTGACGGTCACGGTCATCGCGCTCGTCGGCTACTCCGCGATGGCCGGGGTGATCGGCGGCGGCGGGCTCGGCGCGCTCGCCATCTCGTACGGCTACCAGCGCTTCGACCCGCCCGTGATGGTCGCGTGCGTGGTCGTGATCGTGCTGATCGTCGTCGTCGTGCAGGCCGTGGGCGACGCCGTGGCCCGCCGCCTCGACCACCGCTGACCGCCCGCCCGACCCACGCCGCACGCGGCCGGCCCGTGCCGGACCGCCGCCCCGCCCCCCCCGACCCCACCCGCCCCACGAGGGCCCACGTCCGAGGAGGACACATGAGGAAGACCCTGAGCACCCTCGCGCTCACCACCGCCGCAGCCCTGGTCCTCACGTCGTGCGGCTCGGGCTCCGAGGAGACCCCCGCGGCCGACGACGTCTCCGAGACCAGCGGCCTCACGACGCTCCAGGTCGGCGCCAGCCCGGTGCCGCACGCCGAGATCCTCGAGTTCGTCGACGCGGAGCTCGCCGAGAACGCGGGCCTCGACCTCGAGATCGTGACGTTCGACGACTACGTGCTGCCGAACACCTCGCTCGCCGAGGGCGAGCTCGACGCGAACTACTACCAGCACCTGCCGTACTTCGAGTCGCAGGTCGAGGAGCAGGGCTACGAGTTCGACCACTTCGAGGGCGTCCACATCGAGCCGCTCGGGATCTACTCGGAGAAGCTGGAGTCGCTCGACGACGTGCCGGACGGCGGCACGGTCGGCATCACGAACGACCCCGGCAACCAGGCGCGGGCGCTCGACCTGCTCGAGGCGAACGACCTCATCACGCTCGAGGACACCGGCGACGCGCTGCCGACGCTGCTCGACGTCGCGGAGAACCCGAAGGACCTCGAGCTCATCGAGACCGCGCCCGAGCAGCTCGTCCGTGCGCTGCCGGACGTCGACCTCGCGATCATCAACGGCAACTTCGCGCTCGAGGCGGACCTCAACCCGGCCGAGGACTCGCTCGTGCTGGAGTCGGGCGAGGACAACCCGTACGCGAACTTCCTGGCGTTCCGGACCGAGGACAAGGACTCCGAGGCGCTCGCGACGCTCGACGAGCTGCTCCACTCGGCGGACGTGAAGGCCTTCATCGAGGAGCGGTGGCCGAACGGCGAGGTCCTGCCGGCGTTCTGACGGGCAGCCACGCCCACGACGAGGCCCCCGGTGCACCTGCACCGGGGGCCTCGTCACGTGGGTCGCGCCGCCGGTCGACGTGGTCCCCCGACCTCGGTCGACCGGCGGCGCGGGTCCTCAGCGGGCGTCCCCCGAGCCGCCGAGGACGTCAGGGGCGGCGTCGAGCAGCTGCAGGCGCGTGACGCGGTCGCGCACCGTCCGCACGTCGTCCGGTCGCGTCGGGGTCGGGACCAGCGAGAGCGCGGTGAACGTCTCGGCGGCCGGCAGCAGCTCGCGTGCGAGGTCACGCAGCATCTCGGCGGCCGCGGCGATGTCCTCCGGGCGCGTCGCCGTCGCGGCCGTCGAGTCCTCCTCGGACGCGAGACCGACGTAGAGGATGAGGCCGGCGCGGCCCGCGAGCGGTGCGACCGTGTCGGGCGCGGGCCGCGCGGGGCTCAACGACGGCGGGAGGTCGGCGGACAGGCTCATGGGGTGTCTCCGGGGTGCGTGGCAGCAGCGTGCGAGGGTGCCGAGGCGGCGGGGTCGGGCGGTCCGGGTGGTCAGGACCAGCGACACGTCGCTGCGCATGCCGCATACGTCGCGCGGCGCACCGGACAGGTGCGAGCGGCGCGGTGCAGGGAGATCACGGTCGAAGCCTCACACGCGTGGCGCGGCCCGGCCAACCGTTATGCGCGATGGTCTCAGCGGGTGAGAAGCCGATGAGGGCCGCTGAGACGGCCCGGGCAGACGTCCGGCCCGGCACCGACGCACGGGCGGGGTGCCGGGCCGGACGGGAGCCGGAGGTCCGGGGTGCGCGGTCCGTGGGGGCGGCGCCGGCGGTCCGGACGGGACGCGTGCGGTCAGACGACGCCGTACAGCCGGTCGCCGGCGTCGCCGAGCCCCGGGACGATGTACGCCTTCTCGTTGAGCCGCTCGTCGACGGCTGCGACGACGACCTTGACGTCGACGCGGTCCCCGACGGCGTCCTCGACGACCTTGAGGCCCTCGGGCGCGGCGAGCAGGCACACCGCGGTGACGTCCCGGGCGCCGAGCGCGAAGAGGTAGTCGATCGCCGCGACGAGCGTGCCGCCGGTCGCGAGCATCGGGTCGAGCAGGAAGCACTGGCGACCCGACAGGTCGTCGGGCAGGCGGTTCGCGTAGGTGATCGCCTCGAGGGTGGTCTCGTCGCGCTGCATGCCGAGGAACCCGACCTCGGCCGTCGGCAGCAGGCGGGTCATGCCCTCGAGCATCCCGAGCCCCGCGCGCAGGATCGGCACGACGAGCGGGCGCGGGTCGGCGAGCTTGGTGCCCGTCGTCCGGGCGACCGGGGTCTCGATCTCGTGCGGCTCGACGTGCACCTCGCGCGTGGCCTCGTAGGCCAGGAGGGTCACGAGCTCGTCGACGAGGAGGCGGAACGTGGGGGAGGCCGTGTCCTTGTCCCGCAGCACCGTCAGCTTGTGGGCGACGAGCGGGTGGTCGGCGACGTGCAGGCGCATGGGGCCAACCTACCGTCCGTCCACACTCCGGGACGGCAGCGCGGCCGGGCGGGGCTCTCGCGGGGCGGACGTTCGCGGGCTCGCGTGGGGGCGGGTGCGCGGGACGTGCGGCGTGGGAGTCGGCGGGCCTGCGCGAGGATGGGGCCATGACCGGGACGGCCGACGACGCGCGGCACATGGGCCTCGCGCTCGACGAGGCGCGGGCGGCCCTCGCGACCGGCGACGTGCCCGTCGGCGCGGTCGTCGTCGGGCCGGACGGCGTCGTCGTGGGGACCGGCCGCAACGCGCGCGAGGCTGCGGGCGACCCGACCGCGCACGCCGAGGTCCTCGCGCTGCGCGCCGCGTCGGTCGCGCTCGGGCGGTGGCGGCTCGACGACTGCACCCTCGTAGTGACGCTGGAGCCGTGCCTCATGTGCGCGGGGGCGACCGTCCTGGCGCGGGTGCCGAGGCTCGTGCTCGGCGCGTGGGACCCCAAGGCCGGGGCGTGCGGGTCGCAGTGGGACGTCGTGCGCGACCGGCGGCTCAACCACCGCGTCGAGGTCCTCGGCGGGGTGCGCGAGGACGAGTGCGGCGCGGTGCTGAGGGACTTCTTTGCGGGGCACCGGGGGTCCTGAGCGGGAGCGAGCCCGTGGGCGGCGTGCGGCTGACGTCCGGCGAGCTCCGGGTCAGACCGGCGGGAGCGCCCGGGCGAGCTCGCTCAGCACCTCGGAGGTGCCCGCGTCGACCGTGAGCGTGGCGAGCGGATCACCGCGCGTCGCGCCGCGGTTGACGATGACGACGGGCATCCCGGCCTTCGCGGCGTGCCGCACGAACCGCAGCCCCGACATCACCGTGAGCGAGGACCCCGCGACGAGGAGGGCGTCCGCCGCGTCGACCATCGCGAACGCGCGCGCCACCCGGTCCTTCGGCACGTTCTCGCCGAAGTACACGATCTCGGGCTTGAGCATCCCGCCGCAGCGCTCGCAGGCCGCGACGCGGAAGTGCGCGGTCGTCTCGATCACCGCGTCGGCGTCGGGCGCGATCTCGATGTCACCGACTGCGGCGCCGACGGACTCGACGAACCCCGGGTTGAGCTCCTCGAGCCGCCGGTCGAGCGAGGCCCGCGAGACGACGTGCCCACAGCTCAGGCAGATCACGCGGTCGTACCGGCCGTGCAGGTCGATGACGTCGACGCTCCCGGCCTCCTCGTGCAGCAGGTCCACGTTCTGCGTGATGACCCCGACGAGCACCCCGCGCGCCTCGAGCTCCGCGAGCGCCCGGTGCCCGGCGTTCGGCTCGGTCCGGCGCATGTGCTGCCAGCCCACGTGGTTGCGCGCCCAGTAGTGCCGCCGGAACGCCGGGTCGCCGACGAACTGCTGGAACGTCATCGGGTTGCGCGGCGGGGAGTCGGGCCCGCGGTAGTCCGGGATGCCCGAGTCCGTCGAGACGCCCGCGCCGGTGAGCGCGGTCACCCGCCTGCCGGCCAGGAGCGCGACGGCGTCGGCGGCCGTGCCGGTGCGCGGCGCGGGGGCGGGCGGCGGGACGGCTGCTGCAGGCGGCGACGGGAACCCGGTCGGCGGGCTCGGCGGGGTGGGCACCGCTCCACGGTACGACGGGGTGCGCCGGCGCTCCCGGCGAGCGGCGCCGACGCTGGCCCGGTGCACCGAGCGGTCGCGGCGACCTGTCGATCCTCCGATTACGGACCACGGCCTCCGACCGGGTACCCTTCTCGGCGAGGTAGCGTGTCCGAGCGGCCTAAGGAGCACGCCTCGAAAGCGTGTGTGGGTGAAAGTCCACCGTGGGTTCAAATCCCACCGCTACCGCTCTGGGGTCCTGGCGCAGGTCAGGCCCCTGAAGTGACAGAACCCCTCGCGGGGGCCCGGAAGGGCGTCTCGCGGGGGGTTCCGTCATGTCGAGGCCCGGTCGGGCGGTCTGCGGCGCCTGGCGCACGCGTGGCGGCTCGGCGCCCGTCACCGGACGGGGGAGTCGGATGCGTCCAGCTGGCGGTGCCCGTACTTGTCCCGGAGGAAGTTGCCGGTGGTGCTCAGGTCCGCCGTCAGGCGACGGTGGCGGCTCGCGTCGAGAGCGTCGGCCTGGCCCGAGAGGATCCGCAGCTGCTCGGTCAGCTCCTCGTCGGGGCTGCGCCCGTTCGGCTGGCGCTCCTGCCGCCTGCTCGGCGGGATCGCCAGGTAGCTCCGGAGCACCGCGGGCAGGTACTCGCGCGTCACCGCGTCCAGCTCGTACTCGAACCGCGGGTCTCCGGTGGGCTCACGCTGCTCCGCCGCGATCACGGAGTCCAGCACCTGGCAGATGTGCAGGACGGTCCGGTGAGCGTCACCCGGCAGGCGGTGCCTGTTCCGGTCGGCGTGCCTGCGGGTCCAGGCGACCGCCGAGGGCAGGTGCTCCGAGCCCGCGACGGGGAGGGTGCGCTGCGTGCGTACCGCCTCGAGGACGGTGACCGCCGCTGCGGGGACGCGCTTCCACCACCGGGGACGCGCCGGCAGCCACAGGTCGCGCAGGTGCCAGGAGCGGACGCCCGAGGCGCCCATGGCCGTGAGCGCGAGCAGTGCGGGCGGACCCCAGGGGTCGAGCACGAACACCGCCGTGGAAAAGGCCCCGGCGTAGAGCAGGCCCTCCAGCGCCGTCCTGAGGTCCTTCCGCACCGCGCCGATGACGAGCACCAGATAGGCGAGCAGGGGCAGGAAGACAAGGACGCCTGCCACCTTGACGACGTTGCCGAGCGTCAGGCGCGACATGAGCAGCTCCTCTCCAGGACCGCTGTGGTGTCGAACGGAGCCGCTGCCGGCCGCTGGCGCGTCCGGTGGATGGTGGCCTCGGTCGTCGGAGACGGGGGCTGGAGCTCGGACGCGTCTCGGAGCTCCGGTGGCTCGTTCCGGCCCAGATCGCGCGGGTGGGACACGTGGCCTCCTCGAGCACTCGGGGTCTGAGTCGATTCTCTCAAACCTGTCAACGGCGCGGTCATCGATGCCGCTCAGGTGGCGGCGGCGGCCTCGAGGCGCCCCGCGACGTCACCGGCTCAGATCCACTGCTCACCCGAAGGTCCCCACCTGCAGGGTGGCGCCTCCGTCGTCCCTGGATGAGGCACGAGAGATGACAGGGCGGGGGCTCGGCCCGACCGGCGGGCTGGTCACTGCCGCGCGTGACAGGTGCGCGGCTGGGTTGGCTCGCCCACGACGTCGACGAGCGTGCAGCTGGAGGAACGCATCACGCACAGACGGCTGCGTGCCGTGTGAGGAACCGCTCGACAAGCTCCGCGGCGTCCGCCCTCGACTGCCGCGCTCAGGTGCGCAGGATGACTTCCATGTGGCCGACCACAGCCTCCGCGGCACGCAGCGCGTGCGCGGTCTTGTCAGCCGGCAGGCCGTCGGTGCCGTACTGCGCTGCGTCCTTGAGGTCAAGGAGCGTCGACAGGGACTTCACCGCTGGCCCGGCGCTTCGCACCGTGCGGAGCAGATCTACCGCTTGATGATGGTCTTGGCCGCGTGAGCGCTGCTTCAGGACGTGGCCACAGATTGCGTCGCTCGCCGCAATGCCCGACAGGACCGCGAGGGAAGCACAGACGAGGCGATAGCTGGTCTCGTCCTCCTCAGCAACCATCTGAGCGACCTCGAGGAACTTGCGCGCGGCGTTTGCCCGGACTCGAACGTCGGCAGTCGTCATGTCGGCCACGCGGCCAGAATTCCGCGGGCTCATCCCACTGCCCTCTTGGCCTGGGCGACGGCGTTCTCGCCGAACACGAAGTCCGCGTCCCGCAACCACGACGTGAAGATGGGGTCCCCCGCGGCGGCCGCCATGTGAACCTGACGCAGAGTTCGCACGTCCAGGTGTGCGCGGTTGCCGGTCCACCGCTTCACCCGTACGTGCAGCGTCTCGCTCAGGTCGTCAACTTGCGCGTCGGCAGCGTCGCGCCCGTCCGGCAGGACGAGAAGCAGGTCGATGTCGGAGTCCGGCCGAGCCTCACCGCGCGCGACGGACCCGTACACCGCCAACGAGAACAGAGGGCCGTTCCAGGAGCAGTCGCCGGCCAGTGCTCGCAGCCGTTCTCGTAGTTCCCCGTAGGGGTCGTAGGTGCGGAGTGCCGCGTCCAGGGCGGGATAGGCGAGGTGGTCGCGATTCAGCTCGTAGATGGCCGTATTGCCAGCCGTCGTGCGAGCGACGACGCCCTGGTCGGCCAGTCGGTCCAGCGCGTAGCGGATGCCGTTGCGTGAGCCTGTCCCAGCTCGCTCGTGGACGTCGCCGGCCGTCTGCGGAGCGTTGACGGAATAGAGCTGCCGGAGTGCTACTCCTTCGAGCCCAGGGATGAGAGCCTCGGTGGGCCTGCTCCAGTCCATCGGACCTCCTGTCGGAACCGTTCCGATCGTACAATTTTCTGTACGATCGCGCACTGTTTCGACGCAGCCCGGGGAGGTCGGCGGGCATGACAGCCACGTCACCTCCGCAGCGCCACCTCCTCGCCGAGCCACCCGAGCTTGTCGGGGTTCGCGATCGACCACACGTGCGTCACGCGCCCGCCGGCGACGGTGAACCCCACGACGGCGACGAGGTGCCCGTCGAGCTCCATCCGCAGCCCGGGCTCCCCGTTGACCCAGGCGACGGCCGCGACGAGGTCTCCCTGGGCCTTCGCCATGCCGCCGACGAGGTAGCGCGCCAGCCGCTCCGCTCCCACGATCGGCCTGCGTGCGGCGCCACGGACCCGCCCGCCGCCGTCGGCCACCGCCACGACGTCGGGCGCGAGGACGGCGAGGAGCCCGTCGAGGTCGCCGGTGTTGAGCGCCGCGACGAGACAGGTCACGGCCTGCTCGTGCTCGGCACGGACGACCGGGACCCGGGGGCGCCGAGCGGCGACGTGGGCCTGGGCGCGGTGGGCGATCTGCCGCACCGCCGCGGGCGTCTTCCCGACGGCCGCGGCGATCTCGTCGTAGGGCACGTCGAAGACCTCACGCAGCACGAACACCACGCGCTCGGCGGGCCCGAGCGTCTCGAGCACCGTGAGCATCGCGAGCGAGACGCTCTCCGCGAGCGCGACGTCGTCCGCCACGTCGGGTCCGGTCAGCAGCGGCTCCGGGAGCCACTCGCCGACGTAGTCCTCCCGGCGCCGCGACACGGTGCGCAGGTGGTTGAGCGCCTGCCGCGTCACGACGCGGACCAGGTAGGCGCGCGCGTCGCGGACCTCCGAGCGGTCGACGGACGCCCAGCGCAGCCACGACTCCTGCAGCACGTCCTCGGCGTCGCCGGCCGAACCGAGCATCTCGTAGGCGACGGTGAACAGCAGCCGGCGGTGGACGACGAAGGGGTCGTCCTGCGTGCGCGCGACGTCGGCCACGGTGCGCCCTACCGGCCGTCCGCAGCGCGGGTCGCGCCGAGCACGCCGGTCGGGCCGGTCACGCCGGTGAAGCCCGTCGCCCCCGTCGCGCCCGACGCCCCGGTGGCCCCCGTCGCGCCCGACGCCCCCGTCGGGACCGCGAGCGGCGGCAGCCCGCACGAGTCGGCCAGGTGCTCCGAGCGGATGCCGAGCGCGAGGTTCATCCGCGCCGACATGTTCATGAAGGCGACCCTCGCGGCGAGCTCGACGAGCGCCGCGGGCCCGAGGTCCGCCAGGAGCGCGTCCGAGAGGGCGTCGGTGACGGCCGGCGGGGTCTGGCTCGCCGCCTCCGCGTACTCCAGGACCCGCCGCTCACGCAGGGAGAAGACCGTCGAGTCCCGCCAGCGCGGGACCTCGCGGACCTTCGCCTCGTCGAGCCCGTGGTTGTGCGCCACGAAGTACTGCAGGTCGAGGCAGAAGCCGCAGCCGACGGTCGCGGCCGCCGCCATCGCCGCGTACGACGCCAGGTCGGGGTCGAGCGCGTCCCAGCGCTCGAGCTTGCGGCCGAGGCCCATCGCGTCCTTCATGACCGCGGGGTTGTGCCACAGCACGCCCACGGAGTCGGGCACGCGACCGAGCATCCTGCGGGCCGCGAGCTTCACGAGGGTGCCGTACGCACCGGTGACCTCGGTCGGGGGGACGCGCGTCGGGGTGGTCATGGCTGCTCCTGTGTCGTCGGGCGGGAACTCCGTCGACATGAAGACACCGACCGCAGCGCGGCTGTGACACCCGCCCGTCAGGCCGTGCCCTCCGCGAGCCACGCCTCGAACGCCGCGAACGACGACGGCCGCCCGAGGAACCGCTCGACGAGCTCCGCGGCGTCCGCCGACCCGCCGGGCTCGAGGATCGCCTCGCGGTACCGGCGGCCGACCTCGGGGTCCATGAGCCCGTCCGTGAACGCCGTCCGCAGGTCCTTCGCGATGACGAGGCTCCAGAGGTACGTGTAGTAGGCGGAGCCGTACTCGTCGAGGTGACCGAAGCCCGCGTACTGGTGGCTGTCCGCGACCGGGGTGTAGGGACCGAACCGCGCGTCGACGCCGGCGGTGAACGCCGCGAGGTCCGCGGGCGGGTCCGCGTGCAGGCCGTACGACAGCGCCGTGAAGTTGAGCTGCCGGCGGGTCCAGGCGCCGCGCGCGAAGGCGTCCGCACGCCGCATCCGCTCGACGAGCGCCGCGGGGATGGGCTCCCCGGCGGCGTTCGTCGCGAACGACGCGAGCACCCCCGCGTCCCAGCCCCACTCCTCGAGCAGCTGGCTCGGCGCCTCGACGAAGTCCCACTCGGTCGCAACCCCGGAGAACATCGCCCACGGCTGGTGCCCGCCGAGGACCTCGTGCACCAGGTGCCCGAGCTCGTGGAAGAACGTCAGCACGTCGTCGTGCTCCAGCAGCCCGGTCGGGAAGTTGCACACGAGCGCGCCCTCGGGCAGCGACCGCCCGGCGATGCCGGGCCGCAGCGGGAACTGCGCGGCGTGGTTGAACTTGCCGGCACGCGGGTGCATGTCGAGGTAGACGCGGCCGATCGGACGGCCCCCGTCGGTCACGTCGTACACCTCGACGTCCGCGTGCCACGTCGGCGCCTCGACGCGCTCGAGCGCGATCCCGAACAGGCGTTCCATCACGCCGAGCACGCCGGGCTTCACGGCCTCGTACCGGAAGTACTCGCGCACCGCGCGGGCGTCGACGTCGTACTGCTCGTTCTTGACGACCTGCTCGTAGAACAGGTTGTCCGCGGGCGTCAGCGCCGTCGCGCCGGGGACGTCCTGGCGGTACCGGGCGAGCATGACGTCGACGTCGTGCGCCGCCGCCCTCGCCGTGAGGGCGTCGAGCCGCTCGACCAGGTCGGCGATCGCCCGCCCGGAGCCGATCATCTTGACCTCGGCGTCGTACGTCGGCCAGTCCGGGTAGCCCAGCAGCGCGGCGCGCTCGGCGCGGAGCCGGAGCAGCTCGGCGAGGACCGCCTCGTTCGCGGGCCAGCCGATGCGCTGGTGCTCCCGGGTCAGGGCGAGGCGGACCTCGGGGTCGGTCGCGTACGTGCGGACCGGGAGCAGGTCGGGGTACTCGGTGGTGAGCGTGACGAGGCCCTCGTCGTCCGCGGGGTGCTCGGCGAGGAAGTCCTCGGGCAGCCCGGCGAGCTGCTCGGGGCGCACGCGCACGGTGCGGACGTCGTCGCGGATGTTGCGCGCGAACTCCAGGCCCAGCTCGGTGCACCGCTGCGCCAGGGCGCGCAGGCGCTCGCGGTCCTCGGGCGAGCGGTCGACGCCCGCGCGGCGGAAGTCGCGCAGCACGTGCTCGCGCACCCGGGCGGCACCCGCGTCGAGGCCCTCCGGGTCGGTCGCGGCGAGGACCTGCCACAGCTCGTGGTCGAGCCCGCGCCGGGTCACGAGGTCCTCCGCGGCCTGCGCGCCCTCCTCGGCGGCGGCGCGCAGCTCGGCGTCGGGGTGCACCTCGGCGAGCAGGTGCGCGGCGGACGACGCGGTCGCGATCGCGACGTCGGCGTCGTTCCACAGGTCGAGGACCTCGGCGGCGGTGCGCGCGGTGCCGTCCTTGAGGCGGGCGAGCAGCGCGCGGGCGTCGTCGAGCGACGCGTCGAACGTCGCGAGGTAGGCCGGCCAGGCGCCGGGCTCGGCGGGGAACGCGGTGGGCTGCGCGAGGGGCATGAGCCGACGATAGCCACGGCCGGGTGGGGCCGGCCGCCTCTTTCTGCGCCGGACCGGTGGGTCGCCGGGGCGCGGAGCCGGGCGGTGCGGGCTCGGGTGGGGTGGGGTGGGACGGCGTGCGGCGCCGGGCGGGACGGGACGGGCGGGCGGGGTGGGACGGGACCGGCGGGACGGTCAGCGCGCGGGGCCCAGGACGAGCCGCACCGTGACCGTGTCGCCCAGGTCGAGCTCCTCGGACCGGCGGACCGCCGCCTTGACCGGCACGAGGTAGCGGCCGTCCCGCGGGAACAGCGACGTCTCCCACGCGGTGCCGTCGATCCGCGCCAGCACGGGGATGACGCCCCACCCGTACGTCACCTGCGACGCCACCGCCGTGATGGCGGCGCTCTCCTCGTCGGGCACGGGGACGTAGTGGTACGGCGAGGGCCCGCGCCAGTAGATCACCGCGCCGGTGAACTCGAGCTCCATCGCGCGAGCATCCCGCACCACCCGGGTGCCTGTCGCGGGTCCGCACCCGGCTCGTCGCCGCGGGTCGAGGCCGCGCCGACCGGGCCCGACGTCGACGGTCGGGCCCGTCCTCGCGCGTCAGGCGCGGCGGCGGGCCGCGAGGGTCGTGACCACGGGCGCGAGCAGCGCGACCGCCGAGGCGACGAACGCGGCCGTCGCGACCGTCTCGTCGACCACCGGGCCGTTCGTGCGGCCGAGGCCGATCCAGGCGAGTCCCCACGCCATCGCGAGCCCGGCCGGGACCACGACGCTCGGGCGGGTGCGCCCGAACACCGCGTAGGCGACGGCGAGCGCCGCGGCGGCGGCCAGGACCACCACGGACCACCACGTCGCACCGAGGCCGAGCTCCCCGACCCCGGCGTCTGCGAGGAACGCGGCGATGTTCGCGAGCGACGCGACGCTGACCCAGCCGAGGTAGAGCCCCACGGTCACGTCCGTGACCCAGGACGTCACCGTGCCCGTGTGCGGGATCCGGACGAGCCGCACGAGGATCACGGCGAGCACCGCGAGGAGCGTGAGGATGACCACGACGCTGCCGAGGACGGACCCGGCCTGGACCACCCCGATCCACAGCGCGTTGAGCAGCATCGACGCGAGGACCCACCACGAGACGGCGCGCAGGCGGGGGTCGGCGGCCTGGCGGGGGAGCGCCTGGACGACCGCGAAGACGGCGAGGCCGGTGTAGATGACCGACCAGATGGAGAACGCCGGGGAGTCCGGGGCGAGCGGTGTCGCGGTCGCGGACAGCGCCCCGCCCGCGGCCTCGGCGACCGGCTGCCCGCCGAACGCGCCGGAGCCGACGGCGGCGCCCGCGACGGCGACGGCGGCACCGACCAGGACGGTGACCTGACGGACCCGGTCCTGGGACGTGACGGGGGCGGCGGCGGCCGTGCTGGTGGTCTGCATGGGCCCCAGCATGGCGGTACTCAGCATGCTGAGCATCTTGAACGGCGCCCTCGGCGCACGGGCGGGCCTCCGCCACGGGACCTCGGGGGTCCAGCCGCGGAGGCCCGGTCCGGGCAGCCGTCAGGAGCGGCCGGAGCAGAGCGCCGTGTCGACGAGCGCGAGCACCTCGTCCGAGACCACGACGCCCGTGTCGGTCGGCAGCGCGAAGTGCGCCGTCGTCGTCGCGACCATGATCGCCCGGCCGTCCTCCGTGACCCCGCCGTCGGTCTGGTAGCCGGGGATGATCCCCCCGTGGCCCCAGGCCAGCTCGCCGCAGCTCAGCTCGGTCGACTGCAGCCCCAGCCCGTAGCGCCACGTCTCCGGGATGCCGGGCAGGTCCATCGGGACCGTGGCCGTCATCTGCGCGAGCTCGGCGGGGCGCAGCACCTCGCCCTCCAGCAGCGCGCGGAAGAACGTGGTGAGGTCGCCCGGCGTGGTCACGACGTCCCCGGCGGCCCAGGACGACGAGGTGTCGATGTCGGTGTGCTCGAACAGCGGGGACCCGATGGGCTCGGCGTGGTAGCCCTTCGGGTGGTCGCCGCGGAGCGCCCGCTCGCCCCGGTCGGGCACGTAGGTGTCCGTCAGGCCCAGCGGCTCGATGACCCGCTCGGTCACGGCCTCCCCGAGCGGGCGGCCCGTGACCTGCTGCACGAGCAGGCCCGCGAGCACGTAGTTCGTGTTGCTGTACGACCACGCGCCGGGCGGGGTCGGGGGCAGCGCCAGCCCGAGCGCGACGAGCTCGTGCGGCTCCATGTACCGGTCCTTGAGGGCGCGCAGCGCGGGGACGCCGTCGACGACGAACGGCGGGCCGTCGGTGAAGCTGCCGATCCCGCTGGTGTGCTGCAGCAGGTCGCGCACGGTGATGTCGTGCCCGTCGACGGGCCCCCGCACGAGGCCCGGCAGGTACGTCTCGACGGACGCGTCGAGGTCGACCCGGCCCTCCCCGACGAGCTGCAGCACCACGGCCGCGACGAACGTCTTGCTGTTGCTGCCCGCGCGCACCTGCCCGTCGACCGGGACGGGGGCGCCCGTCTCCAGGTCGCCGACACCGGCGACGAGGTCGCGCTCGCGGCCCCGTCGGTCCGTGACGTTCGCCAGCACGGCGGGGACCCCGTGCTCGTCGACGAGCCGGTCGAGCGCCTGCTGCACGACGTCCGTCCGCGGCCGGTCCTCGTGCCCGTGCTCCCGGCCCCGGTCCGCGGCGAGCGCGACGGCGGGCGTGGCGAGCGCGGCGCCGGCGGCGAGCGTGCACACGAGCGCGAGCGACGACATGCGGGTGGGCTGCTGCCGGCGCGTGCTGCGGGGCGTGCGGTCGGTGGTCTGCGACATGAGGGCTCCTCGGAGGGGTGTGCCGGTCGGGGGTCGGTCGTGCTCCCGTCCACCGTGCGTCGTGGCGCACCGCCGCCACCATGCCGGTACCCGCCGTGTCCGGGGTGGGGTCTGCACCACCCCGGGCCGGGGCCGGCCCCCGTGCGCGTCTCTCGGTGTGTGCCCAGGTCAGCGGCCCGCGGCGGCCGGCGACGGTGCGCAGCCGAAAAGGCTCACGCGTGTCTGCCCCGTCCACTACCGTGCCACCGGCGTCGCTCCGCACCGGCAATCCGCCCGGGTCCTGCGTCGAGCGGCCGGACGCGTCAAGGGGGCGCCGTGCGAGTGTCGAAGCAGGTCAGGAACAACCCGGTGGCAGGAGCGCGCCGGCTCCGGCGAGGTGCGCTGGTGGCCGCCGTCCTCGCCACCGGGGCGCTGCTCGCGCCCGGGACGGCGGTGGCGTCGCCGGGCGCCGCGCCGGCCGGCGGGACGGCGGCGTACCCCGCCCGGAACCACGCACCGGCGGCCCCGGCCGACCTCTGGGCGGCCGACCCGGACAGGCGCTGCGCGGCGGACGGGTCGCCCGTGACGATCCGCGACCTCGCGCCCGTGCTGCACGCGACGCTGACCGACCCGGACGGCGACCAGGTGACGGCGACGTTCACGCTGCGCGACGGCCTCAGCGGCAAGCGCCTGTGGGGCCCGGTGACCGGCGGCGCGCAGGCCTCCGGCGCGGACCACACGGTGCGCGTGCCGGAGGGGCTGCTGCAGGACGGCCGGACGTACGAGTGGCGCGTCCAGGCCAAGGACGCGAAGGGCCGCAAGAGCTCGACGGTCCGGTGCCGCATCGCCGTCGACGCGACCGCGCCCGCCGCGCCCGAGGTGACCGCCGTCGCCGGGGCCGCCGCCGTGTACGTCGAGGACGGCACGGCCGGCGGGATCGGCGTCGCGGGGGACTTCCGCCTCGAGGCCGCGGCGTCCAGCGGCACCGTCGCGTTCCTCTACGAGGACCTGCAGAGCCGGACCCCCATCGAGCTCCCGGCCGGGGAGACGGGCGTGACCTACCGGTTCGTCCCGACGCAGGCCGGGCCGCAGTGGATCCGCCTGACCGCGGTCGACGCCGCGGGCAACGTGAGCGCCGAGCGGTTCTACCGCTTCACGGTCGACAGCCCGTCCCGCGACGCCCGGTGGCTGCTCGACGAGCGCTCCGGCGCCGCCGCCACGGACACCACCGGGACCCGGCCGTTCACGCTCTCGGGCTCGACGACCTGGACGGGTGGGGTGCTCGCCGACCTGCTGAACCGTCCCACGGACGGCGCGCTGCTGTTCGACGAGCCTGCGGACTCGGCCACCACGGCCCAGGCCGCCGTCGACCCGTCCACGAGCTTCTCCGTGCTCGCGTTCGTGCGGCTCGACGAGACGGGAACGGCCCGCACCGCGGTCAGCCAGGACGCCGGTCCGGGCTCGGCGTTCGAGCTGGGCACCCGCACCGACGGCTGCCCCGGGGGCACGTCGGAGTGCTGGGCCTTCACGGTCCCCGGTGCCGACGAGGACGCCGCTCCGGCGGTCGCCGTCTCCACCGTCCCGGTGACTGCCGGGTCGTGGGTCATGCTGGCCGGCTTGCGTAACGCCGGGGCCGGCACCGTCCAGCTCAACGTGTGCGACCTGGGCTCCGCGTCCGAGCCCGGCGAGGGGGACACCGTCCGGGGCACCGCCGTCCCGGCACCGACCTCGGCGTCGGCGTCGGGGCCGTTCCGGCTCGGTGCCGCGCTCGCGGACGGCGCGCCGGTGCGGAGCTGGGCGGGCGCGGTGAGCGCGCTGCGCACCTACGACGGCGTGCTCGGCACCCCGCAGCAGTTCATGGCCTGCATGAGCGGGTCCTGACCCACGGGGGCGTCCTCCTCCGGGAGGGCGCCCCCCGGCAGGGCGGAGCGCCTCGAGCCCGCGCACCCAGCACGGTCCGAGGACGTGATCTCACCCGGCCGCCCGGGGGCCGGGCCGCCGGTCCGGGTCGGAGGTCCCAGGCCGGACGGGCGTCCAGTTCCTAGCGTTGCGGGTGCCGCTCACCACCGGCACTCCGCACACACCTGGGGCCACCGATGACCACCACCGTGATTCCCGCGACCGCCCGTCGCACCCCGCGCCTGCGCACCCTCGGCCGCCGTGCCGCCGGGGTCGCCGCCCTCACCGCGCTCACGCTCGCCGGGGGCGCGTCACCCGCCTCGGCGCACGAGCGCTGGTTCGCCGAGCCGGCCGACGGCGGCGACTGGAGCTTCTTCTTCTCCGCGCTCCCGCTCGCCCTGACCGCCGTGATGGTCGGGGTCACGGTCGTGTGGCGGCTCGTCGCGCGACGCCTCCCGCGGCCCGAGCTCGGGTTCCTGCGGCCGCTGAGCCGGCTCACGCCGTACGTCCCGCGGCTGCTCGCGATCCACCTGGGCGTCTCGCTGCTCGCGTTCTCCGTGACCGGCGCGTTCCTGACGCCGTCGCTCCCGCTCGACGACGTCCCCGGCGGCGCGTTCGCCGGGGTCGTCCAGGCGGCGGTCGGAATCTGGCTCGTGACCGGCGTCCGGCTGCGCTGGGCCGCACTCGGCGTCGTGCTCCTCGGCCCCCCGGCGCTGCTGGCCGCCGGTCCGGTCGCCCTGCTCGAGACGGCCGGGCTGCTCGGCATCGCGGGGTTCCTCGCGGTGCTCCCGCCGTCGGACGGCACGTTCGGCCGCGTCGACCCGAGCCCCGAGCGGCTCCGGAGCGCGCTGCTCGTGCTGCGCGTGGGGGTCGCCGTGGCGCTCGTCTCGCTCGCGTTCAGCGAGAAGTTCACGAACCCCGAGCTCGCGCGGAACACCCTGCACGAGTACCCGGAGCTCGACGTCCTCGCACTCGTCGGGATCACGGTCGGCCCCGACGTGTTCATCGCGGTCGCCGGCGCGGTCGAGCTGCTGTTCGGGCTGCTCGTCCTGTCCGGGGCCATGCCGCAGGTCGCGGTGCTCGTGGCGATGGTGCCCTTCAACGCGACGCTGCTGCTGTTCGGTACGACGGAGGTCGTCGGCCACCTGCCCGTCTACGGGGTGTTCCTCGCGCTGCTCGTCTACGGCTCGGACCCGCGGACCGCGCCCTCCGTCCCGTGGATCCCGTCGCGGTCCGACGTCGAGGCGGCTCGCGGCCTGCGCGGGCGGGGCCCGGCTTCGCGTGCGGCGCTCGCGTAGGGGAGACTTGCCCGGTCGAGTTTCCACGGTGCGAAGGGGTTCATCAGATGTCGAACGACGGTGCAGGCGTTCCCGACCACGAGGCGACGCCGCAGCGCGCGAAGGGCATCGTGCTGTTCGTCCTGACGTTCGCGATCTTCCTCGCGGGGTTCTGGATCATGGCGGTCGGCTTCGACCAGCAGTCGGGGCTCATCTTCGGCGGCGGCATCCTGGCCTCGACCCTCGGCGTCATCCTGCCGTCGATCCTCGAGCCCTGACCGGTCCCGGACCCGCACGGCGCATGACGACGACGCCGCGGCGAGCGCCGCGCGGACGGGCCTGACGACGCCGTGCCCGAGGGCCACACCGTCCACCGCATCGCCCGCCAGCTCGAGCGGGACCTCGTCGGCCACCGCCTGCGGGTGACCTCCCCGCAGGGGCGGTTCGCCGCCGGCGCCGAGCGGCTCGACGGCCGCGTGCTCGTCGCCTCCCGGGCCGTCGGCAAGCAGCTCTTCCTCGAGTTCGAGGGCGAGCTCGTGCTGCGCGTCCACCTCGGGCTCTACGGTGCGTGGGACCTGCACGGGCGGGTCACGCCGCTCGACGAGGGGCTCGTGCCGCTCGCGAGCCTCGGGGCGCCACGCGCCCGCCGTGCGGTCCGGGTCGGTGAGGGTGAGAGCGAGCTCGCGGAGCCGGCCGGCGAGGACCGGGCGTTCCCGCCGCCGCCCGTCGGGCAGGTGCGCGTCCGGCTGCTGAGCGAGGAGACGGCGGCGGACCTGCGCGGGCCGACGGCGTGCGAGGTGCTCGACCCCGGTGCGGCCGCAGCGGCAGCAGCGCGGCTCGGCCCGGACCCGGCGGCGTTCGACGACCCGGGCGCGCTCGCCGCGGCGGGGGAGCAGGTCGTCGACGCGGTGACGTCCCGCTCGACGGCGGTCGGGGCGCTGCTCATGGACCAGTCCGTGGTCGCGGGGATCGGGAACGTGTACCGCGCGGAGCTGCTGTTCCGGGCCCGCCTCGAGCCGCACACGCCCGGGCGACGGGTCCCGCCGGAGGTCGTGCGCGGGATCTGGCAGGACTGGACCGTCCTGCTCGCCGACGGGATCCGCACGGGCGTGATGCTCACGCGCGAGGACCTCGACGAGGCGGGCCGGGCGCGCGCGCTCGTCGACCGGGACGCGCGGCACTGGGTCTACCGCCGCGCCGGGCTGCCCTGCCACGTGTGCGGCACCGCGGTGCAGGTCGAGGACATGGCGACCCGCAAGCTCTACTGGTGCCCGGTCTGCCAGGTCTGACGACCGCACTGCCGACCCGACGGCCGGCCGTGCGAGAGCGTGATGCTCAGCGCACGCGGCGCTGCAGCGCGCGCAGCTCGCGGAACCCGATGGCCGCGGCGACGAGCCCCGGCACGAGCGCCCACGTGCGCCCCCGGGCGGCCGCGGCGACGCACACGAGCGCCACGACCGCGCAGCCCACCACGGTCGCGACGCTCGCCCAGCGCACGGATCTCACCGACCCGACGGTACCCGCGGTGCCGTGAAAGGCTGCTCCGCATGGACCTGAGGATCTTCACCGAGCCCCAGCAGGGGGCCACGTACGACGACCTGCTCGCGGTGGCGCGCGCGACCGAGGAGCTCGGTTACGACGCGTTCTTCCGCTCCGACCACTTCCTGCGCATGGGGGACGGCGACGGCCTGCCGGGGCCGACCGACGCGTGGACGACGCTCGCCGGGCTGGCGCGGGAGACGTCGCGCATCCGGCTCGGCACGCTCGTCTCGTCGGCGACGTTCCGGCACCCGGGCGTGCTCGCGGTCCAGGTCGCGCAGGTCGACCAGATGTCGGGCGGGCGCGTCGAGCTCGGCCTGGGCGCGGGGTGGTTCGCGCAGGAGCACGCCGCGTACGGGATCCCCTTCCCCGAGAAGCGGTTCGGGATCCTCGAGGAGCAGCTGGACGTCGTGACGGGGCTGTGGGGCACGCCGGTCGGGGAGACGTTCTCCTACGAGGGTGCGCACTACACGCTCACGAGATCGCCGGCCCTGCCCAAGCCCGTGCAGTCCTCGCCGCTCGACCCGACCCGGGCGGGCGTGCCGGTCATCGTCGGCGGCAACGGCCCGCGACGGACCCCGGCGCTCGCGGCCCGGCACGCCGCCGAGTTCAACGTGGTGTTCCCGGAGCTGCACGAGGTCGGCGCGAAGCTGGACCGGGTCCGGGACGCCTGCCGGGCGATCGACCGGGACCCGGCGACGATGATCTTCTCCGCGGCGTTCCTGCTGTGCGGCGGCAAGGACGACGCGGAGGTCGAGCGGCGCGCGGCGGCGATCGGCTGGGACCCGGCGGAGGCGCGGGCGCGCGGCATCGCCGGGACGCCCAGCGCGATGGTGGACCGGCTCGGGGTGCTCGCCGAGCAGGGCGTCTCGCGGGTCTACCTCCAGGTGCTCGACCTGCAGGACCTCGACCACCTCGCGCTGGTCGCGAGCGACGTGGTCCCGCAGCTCGGCTGAGTCGCGGGACGCGGCTGCGTCGTGGAGGGCCCGCGTGCACGGCACGCGGGCCCTCGGCGCATCACGGCCCCGAGCGCGCGGCGGGCCCTCGTGCCCTCGGCGCGTCACGGCCCCGAGCGCGCGGCCGGCCCCAGTGCACCGGACGCGGGCCGGCGC
>NZ_JBFTER010000070.1:0-24059 GCF_047229345.1 Cellulomonas jepli
GGGTGGTCCGGACCGGCCCGGTGCCGGCCCGTCCGCCCCGGGGAACCGGCCGTGAGGCGGCTCGCGCGCCGGGACGCCGCGCGGAAGGCGGCGACCCGGGAGACCGCGCTCGTCCACCGCGTCGCCGCGCTCGTGCTCGACTACCCGGGCCCGGAGCTGCTCGCGATGCTGCCCGACCTGCGGGTCGCCGCCGCGACGCTCGACGGCTACCTCCGTGCCCCGCTCGAGCAGGTGCTCGACCACCTCGACGCGCACCCCCCGGTCGCGCTCGCGGCCGAGTACGTCACGACGTTCGACCTGGCCCGGCGGCGTTCGCCCTACCTGACGTACTACGCGTACGGCGACACCCGGAAGCGCGGCGTCGCGCTGGTCGAGCTCAAGCAGGCCTACCGCGCGGCGGGCTTCGAGCTCGCGGGCGACGAGCTCCCGGACCACCTCGCGGTGGTGCTCGAGTTCGCGTCGACGGGCGACGAGGCCGCACAGGAGTCCGGCCTGCGGCTCCTGCTCGCCCACCGCGCCGGGCTCGAGCTGCTCCGGCTCGCGCTGCTCGACCTCGGCTCGCCGTACGCCGGTGCGCTCGTCGCCGTGTGCGCGACCCTGCCCCCGCTGGCCGGCGACGACCGCGAGGCCGTCGCCCGGCTCGCCGCCGAGGGCCCGCCGGGCGAGGAGGTCGGCCTCGAGCCGTTCGCGCCGCCGTCGTACCTGCCCGGAACAGGAGCCCGTCGATGACCACGACCGCCGACACCCTGCTCTGGGTCGTCATCCCCTACGTGTGCCTCGCGTTCTTCGTGCTCGGCCACGTCTGGCGGTACCGCTACGACAAGTTCGGCTGGACGACCCGCTCGTCGCAGCTCTACGAGCGCCGGCTGCTGCGCTGGGCGAGCCCGCTGTTCCACTTCGGGATCCTCGCCGTGTTCCTCGGGCACGTCATGGGCCTCGGCATCCCCAAGGCGTGGACCGAGGCGGTCGGCATGAGCGAGGAGGTCTACCACTTCCTCGCCGTGACCATCGGCGCGATCGCGGGGTTCAGCACCGTGGTGGGCCTCGTGCTCCTGATCTACCGCCGCCGGACCGTCGGCCCGGTGTTCCGGGCGACCACCCGCATGGACAAGGTCATGTACCTCGTCCTCGCGGTCGTGATCTTCCTCGGGATGTGGAACACGATCATCGGGTCGATCCTCAACCTCGGCGGCCACTACGACTACCGCGACGGCGTCTCGGTGTGGTTCCGCGGGATCTTCCGGTTCGACCTGCACCCCGAGCTCATGGCCGACGCGCCGCTCGGCTTCCAGCTGCACGGCATGGCCGCGATGCTGCTGTTCGCGCTGTGGCCGTTCACGCGGCTCGTGCACGTGTTCAGCGCCCCCGTCGGCTACCTCTGGCGGCCCTACGTCGTGTACCGCTCACGCTCCGACCGCCTCGGCACCCGCCAGACCCGGCCGGGGTGGGATCGGGTCGAGCGCAAGGAGCCGACGCGGCGCTGACCCGTCCTCCGCCGGTGGTGCGGCCGGCTCGCCGGTGCGTGCCGCCGCCGGGCCACGTGCCGCCGGTGGCGAATCGTGATCCGATGCGGTCATGACGTCCACCTCCACCGCGACGACCCCGCTCCGGCGCAGCGCCCCCGAGGCCGTGGGGGTCGACCCGGCCGGGGTGCTCGCCTTCCTCGACGACGTGGACGCCCGCGGCATCGAGCTGCACTCGGTCGTGCTCGTGCGTCACGGGCACGTCGCCGCCGAGGGCTGGTGGCACCCGTACGGGCCCGACCGTGTGCACCTGCTGTACTCGCTCAGCAAGACGTTCACGTCGGCCGCGCTGGGCTTCGCCGTCGCGGAGGGGCTCGTCGACCTCGACGCGACGGTGCTGTCGTACTTCCCCGAGCTCGACGACACGGTGACCGACCCCCGCAGCCGCGCGATGCTCGTGCGCCACGTCGCGGCAATGGCCAGCGGTCACGCGGAGGAGACGCACGACGACGCCTGGGAGCTCAGCCCCGACGACCTCGTCCGCGGCTTCCTGCTGATCCCGCCGCAGCACGAGCCGGGAACGCACTTCGCGTACAACCAGCCGTGCACCTACGCCGTCGCCGCGATCGTCCAGCGCCGTGCCGGCGTCTCGCTGACCGAGTACCTGGGTCCGCGCCTGTTCGCCCCGCTGGGCATCACGGTCGGCGGCTGGCAGCAGGCGCCGACCGGCCAGGACCTCGGCTTCAGCGGGCTGCACCTCACCACCGAGGCGGTCGCCCGGTTCGGGCAGCTCCTGCTCGACGACGGGGTGCTCGACGGCCGCCGCGTGCTCCCCGAGGGCTGGGTCGACCTCGCCAGCCAGGTGCACGTGGCCACGGTCGAGCAGCCCGGAGAGGGCGCCGCGCGGGCCGACGGCGGCGACTGGGACCAGGGCTACGGCTTCCAGCTCTGGCGCTCGCGGCACGGCTACCGGGGCGACGGGGCGTACGGGCAGTTCTGCCTCGTCCTGCCCGAGCACGACGCGGTGCTCGTGACGACGGCCGGCACCGAGGACATGCAGGGTCTCCTCGACGCGGCCTGGGCGCACCTCCTGCCGGCGTTCGGGGAGGTGCCCGACGGCGACGACGCGGGTGACGACGGCACCCTCTCGCCCACCGCGCGTGCGCTCGCGGACCGGCTGGCCGTGCTCGCCATCCGGCTGCCGACGGGCGGGGCGCCGCTCACGGAGGCGGCGTTCGAGGCCGGCCGGGCGGCGTCGGGGCGGGCGGAGCGCCTGGAGCTGCGCCGCGTCACCGGGCACTGGGAGGTCGAGGCCGTCGTCGACGGGCAGACGTGGGTGGCGCAGGCCGGCGACGGGCACTGGGCGGTGACCGAGCCGACCGACGTCCAGCCGGCGCTCGCCGTCGCCGTCGCCGCGACGGAGGCCGGTGCGGTGCACGTCGACGTGGTGCTGCTCGAGACGCCGCACCGCCTGAGCCTCGTCGGCGACGGCGGCACGCTGACCACGCGGTGGCACACGGAGCCGCTCGGGCCGCTGCCGGTCAGCATGCAGCGCCCGCTGCCCGGCGTCCCCGCCCCGGACGCGGCCTCGCCGGACGCCCGGACAGGGGTGCCGCGCCGGTAGGGGCACACGTCGGCACAGGGTGACGCAACCGCCGCGGGCGACGCGCCGAATCGGGGGCGACGCGCCCATCCGGGGGGCGACGCGCCGACCGGGGAGCCCGGCCGTCAGAACGCGACGGCGCCGATCGTCGCGCGGACGCGCGCCGTCGCGTCCCGCAGGTCGACGTCCGTGATCGTGACGCCCTTGGCCTTCGCGTCGACCGCGCTCTGCACGCCCACGAGCACGACCGGCTCGCTCTCGCCGCGGCGCAGCTGCACGAGGCCGTCCGGCAGGCCGCGCTGCTGCAGCGCGTCGTTGATCGGTCCGACGAGCGGGTTGATGAACACGTGCGCGGGGAGCGAGCGCGCGTGCACCGTGACGCGCAGGCTCGCGACGCCCTCGGCGTAACCGGTGAACGTCGCGCTCACGCTGACCGTGCCGAGCGCCATCGCGGCCCAGCGCAGGGCCGTCGGGGCGTCCGGGATCGCGTTGAGGTCGATGTCCGCGTGGATCGTCGACCCCTCCGCGCGCACCGCCCGGACCATCGGGGGCAGCGGCTCGCGCGCGGCGGCCAGCGCCAGCACCTCGGTGACCGGGATCTCCACGTACATGCGTCCTCCAGCTCGTCGTCGACCGGAGCCACCGTAGCCTCCGGCCCGCACAGGTACCCGGACGCGCACGCGGGGGGCGGCCCACCGTGGGCGGGCACCCGGTGGGCGCCGTGTCCGTGGGCGCCCGGCGCTACGCTCCCGGGAGCGCGGCCGACCGCCGGCCGCGGTCCGACCGAACCGGAGGACGGCATGCCGTCGAGAGTCACCGCAGCCGGGATGTTCTGGTGGGGCGTCGGGCTCCTCGTCGCCGGCGTGCTCGCGGGGGTCCTGCCGTACCAGCTGATGGACAGCGGCACGCTGCTCGGGACGGTCGTCTTCCAGTGGGTCTGGCACGTGCTGTCGGTGCTGCAGTACCTCGGCGGTGCGCTCGTCGCGGTGTCGCTCGGCGTCCGTGCGCTCGAGGGCAGGCTCACGCCGCCCGCCGGTGCGACCGAGCAGGCGTTCGCGGAGCCCGGTCCGTACGGGCCCGGCGGAGGACACCCCAACCCGCAGCCGTGACGGGCGACCTGTTCGACGAGCGCCCGGTCCGCCGCGTGCAGCGGCACCCCGAGGCGCAGGTCGAGGACGACCGCTGGCCGTACACGGTGCCGGCCGTCGCGCAGCTGCTGCGCGAGGGGCTCGACCTGCCGCCGGGCGTGACGTTCCTGGTCGGGGAGAACGGCGCGGGCAAGTCCACGGTCGTCGAGGCCGTGGCCGCCGCCGCGGGGCTGAACGCCGAGGGCGGCAGCCCGAACGCCCGGCACGCCACGCGCGCGAGCGAGTCACCGCTGCACGCCGCGCTGCAGGTCGTGCGCTCGGCCGGTGCTGCGCGGTGGGGCTACTTCCTGCGCGCCGAGACCATGCACGGGCTGTACACCTACCTCGAGGAGAGCGGGGACCCGGCGCCGCCGCTGCACGAGATGAGCCACGGCGAGTCGTTCCTCGAGGTGCTCGCCCGCAACTTCGCGAGGCCGGGCTTCTACGTGCTCGACGAGCCCGAGGCGGCGCTGTCGTTCACCTCGTGCCTCGCGCTCGTGGAGACGCTCGGCGACCTCCGTGCGGCCGGGGCGCAGGTCCTGTGCGCCACGCACTCGCCGCTGCTCACGGCCCTGCCCGGCGCGACGATCCTCGAGCTCGACGAGCACGGGTACGCGCCGACCGCGTGGGACGACCTCGCCGTCGTCGGGCACTGGCGCTCGTACCTGGACGACCCCCGGCGCTACCTGCGCCACCTCGGCGCCGGCTGAGCGCCCCCCCGGCGGGCCGGGGTCGCCGGCGTCAGGGCGACGAGCGTCCCGGTCCGGGGGAGACGGGGCTCCGGGACGCACGACGACCCGGTCCCCGGGACGCACGACGACCCGGCCCCCCCGGACGCGCGACGACCCGGCCCCCCGGACGCGCGACGACCCGGCCCCCAGGGGACCGGGTCGTCGGTGGTGCGTGGTGCTGTGCTGCCGCTGGGGTCAGCAGGTCACAGCGGGTACTCGTTGTACAGCGCCGTGACGGCGTCCGCCGGGCCGGTGAACGTCAGCGTCGCGGTGTCGTTCGTCGCGACGAGCGTGCTGATGCCCTCGACGTCGTAGAGCCAGTACTGCTGCACCTCGCTGAGCTCGCCGGAGTCGATGAGGCTCTCGGGCGCGAGCGCCCCGGTCTGCGCGGTCGCGAACGCGATCGCCTCCTCGCCGGTCGTCCAGTTGGACACGACCGTCTCGACCGTCGACGCGCCGTCGGTGTAGGACGCGGAGTACGCCTCGAGCGCGCCGGCGCCGGTGATCGTCGCCTCGTCCGTCAGGCCCGTCGTCGTGAACGCGCCGGCCGTGAGGGGGGCGATGTCCTTGAGCGGCGTCGCGCTGGTGGCGAGGTCGTCGGTGCCGTCCGTGGTGGCCTCGGGCTCCTCGGCGACGGGGGTCTCGAGCTGCTCGAGCTGCTCGGTGAGCTCCTCGAGGCCGCCGGCCTCGTTGACCGAGTCGACGATCGCGTTGCTCGCGATCGTGAGGCCGATCGCGAGGGCGATCCAGCCGAGGAACGACAGGATGCCTAGCACGATGCCCGCGATCGACAGGCCGCGGCCCGAGGTGCCGTTGGCCTTGGTCCGCTTGAGGCCGAGGACGCCGAGGACGATCGGGATGACCGCGAGGCCGAGTATGCCGGTGACGAGCGCGGCGATCGACATGCCGTCGGTCCCGCGGCTCGCCGGGGCGGGCTGGCCGTAGCCGGGCTGGCCGTAGCCCTGCTGGCCGTAGCCGGCGGGCGGGTAGGCCGCCGTGTCGGCGGGCGTGTGCGGCGCGTCGGCCATGACCACCGGTGCGGTGGCGTCGCTCGCGGCTGCCGCGGGGGCCTCGGTGGTCGCCGGGGTCTTCGCGAGGCTCAGCGTGCTGGGCGCAGTCGTGTCGGCGGAGGAGGTCCCCTGCGGCTCGTTCGCCGGCGTGGGGCCCTGCTGGTCGTGGGTCACGTGATCCCTGTCGTGTCGCGGTGCGGACGGCCCTCTGCACGGGGCCGGAGTGGAAAGCCGCGCCCACCCTAGGGGTCGGCGCCGACACGGACGTCCGGTTTGTCCCTTCCCGTCGCGCTCACGCAGGGTTTCACCCCGGCGCGAGATCGGTCCGGCAACTAGTTGCCGTATCGGTAACCAGATGCCAGGATGGCGCGCATGACGGACATGACCCCCGAGGCCGCCCGCGAGGCCCTCGTCGACGCAGCCCGCACGTCCGACCGGCTCCGCGCCCGCGCCCGCTGGGCGTCGACCAAGCTCGCCGTCCTCGGCCTCGGGCTGGGGGTCGTCACCGCGACGATCGGCCTCGTGGAGTCGAAGCTCGTCGGTGTGGCGGTGTTCGCCGCGTGGGGCCTGCTCGTCGCCGTCACCGCGTGGTGGGAGCGGCGTCGCACCGCCCACCTCGCGGGCGCCCGCGAGCGCACGTCGCGTCACTGGGCGCTGAGCTTCGCGCTGTACGCGGTCGCGATCGCGTGCGGCGTGACGCGGCCCGACGGCGACACCGCGTACTGGCTGGCTGCCGGGGGCGTCGTCGCGCTGCCGATGCTCGTCGGTGCCGTGCGGGAGCGCCGGGCATGAGCCCGTCGAGCGAGGTCCCGGCCGCTGCTCCTGGCCCGTCCCACCCGCGCCGCGACCTCGACGAGCTGCTGACGCACGCGGTCCGGTTCTCGGTCGTCGCGGCGTTGTCCGGGGTGCTCAAGGCGGAGTTCGGCGCGGTGCGTGACAGCGTCGAGATCACGACCCCGATGCTGTCCAAGCAGGTCGCGCTGCTCGAGAAGGCCGGCTACGTCGAGGTCGAGAAGGGCCGCGTCGGACGCCGGCCCTGCACCTGGCTCGCGCTGTCGCCCGACGGCGCCGCGGCATACGCCCGGCACGTCGCCGCCCTGCGGGCCATCGCGGGGCTCGACGGCTGACCTCGGAGCTCGGCCCCGCCTGGCCGGTGCCGCCGGGCCCCGGGGCCGGGGGCGGGTGAGGCGAGCGCCGCGGACGTGCTGGTGGGCCGGGCCGGTGGCGGCGCGACGTCACCTCCTCGTCGCGCCGTCCAGCGCCGTCGCCGTCGACCGAGGTCGGACGCCCGGCGGCGTCGGCTCGACCTGGGGCTGATGCCGGGCGCGGCCCCCGCGACCTACGCTGCGGGCATGCCTCCGACGCCGCCCTTCGCGCCGCCGCCCGTCAGCGTCTGGGGCACGACGTGGCGCCTCGCAGCGGCCGTGCTCGCCGGCTTCGTGCTGCTCGGGTTCGCGCTCGAGGAGCTCCCGACGGAGAGCGAGCGCCTCGTGCTGCTCGACCTCGGCGCCGGCGTCGTGTGCCTGGTCCTCGTGCTCTTCCGCCGGCGCGCCCCGCTCGTGGTGGCGCTGCTCGCGACGGTGATCGGCAGCGTCTCGGCGTTCAGCGCGGGTGCGGTCATCGTCATCCTCGTCTCGCTCGCGACCCGCCGGCGGTGGCTGCGCGAGCTCCTGCCGGTCGCGGTCGTCTGGGTCGCGGCCGGGTACGTGTACGACCGCGTGTACGTGCCGGCGCAGCCGGTGCCGTGGTGGGCGTCGCTGCTCGTCGCGGGGTTCGTCTTCATGCTGTGCGTCGCGATCGGCTTCTACATCGGCGGCCAGCGCGAGCTGCTCGCGACGCTCGAGGCCCGCGCGATGACGGCCGAGCGCGAGCAGGCGGCACGCGTCGACCAGGCCCGCACAGCGGAGCGGGGCCGGATCGCCCGCGAGATGCACGACGTGCTCGCGCACCGCATCTCGCTCGTCGCGATGCACTCGGGCGGCCTCGTGTACCGCGACGACCTGACGCGCGAGCAGACCGTCGAGACGGCCGAGGTCATCCGCGACAACGCGCAGCTCGCGCTCGCCGAGCTGCGTGAGGTGCTCGGCGTCCTGCGCGACGGCGAGCCCGGCGCCCCGCCCGAGCGCCCCCAGCCCACGCTCGCGGCCCTGCCGGAGCTCATCGACGAGGCGCGCGCCGCAGGCAACCCCGTGACGTGCTCGCTGACCCTGTCGAGCCGCGGCGCGGCCGAGGGGGACCTCGGTGCGCTGCCCGAGAGCACGAGCCGCAGCGCCTACCGCATCCTCCAGGAGGCCCTCACGAACGCGCGCAAGCACGCCCCCGGACTCCCGGTCCGGCTCGAGATCGGCGGCCGCCCCGGCGAGCGCCTCGTGCTCAGCGCCCGCAACCCGGTGCCGCTCGCGGCGCACGGCACCGGCGGCCCGCCGCCCGGCGTCGGCCTCGCCGGGCTGTCCGAGCGGGCCAAGCTCGCGGGCGGCGAGCTCACGACCGCGGTCGAGCGGGGTCACTTCGCGGTGCAGGCATGGCTGCCGTGGCCGGCATGAGCGCGGCGCTGCCGGTGGTCCGGCTGCTCGTGGTCGACGACGACGCCCTCGTGCGGGCCGGGCTGCGCCTCATCCTCGGCGGCGACCCCGGGCTCGTCATCGTCGGCGAGGCGGCCGACGGGCTGCAGGCCGTCGAGCTCGCGCGGACCGAGCGGCCCGACGTCGTGCTCATGGACATCCGGATGCCCCGCCTCGACGGGCTCGCGGCCACGGAGCGGCTGCTCGCCGCCGACCCCGACGCGCGCGTCGTGGTCCTCACCACGTTCGACACCGACGACATGGTGGTGAGCGCGCTGCGCCTCGGGGCCGTCGGGTTCCTGCTCAAGGACACCCCGCCCGAGGAGCTCGTCGGTGCGGTGCGCGCGGTCGCCGCCGGCCGCCCGATCCTCTCGCCGAGCGTCACGGCGCAGCTCATCGCGACGGTCCGGGCGGAGAGCCCGCCGGGGCGCAACCGCGAGGCGGTGGGCCGGCTCGAGGTGCTCAGCGAGCGTGAGCGGGAGGTCGCCGTGGGGATCGGCCGGGGGCTGTCGAACGCCGAGATCGCCGCGGAGCTCTACATGAGCGTCGCGACCGTGAAGTCGCACGTCGGGCGCCTCTTCGCGAAGCTCGGTGTCGAGAACCGGGTGCAGATCGCGATCTGCGTGCACGAGGCGGGGCTCGTCTAGCCCCGGCCCCTTCGGGCAGGTCGCGGTGCCGGAGTGGTTGCCCGCGAGGGAGTGCACGCCCACCGGAGGCCCCCGGAGAGTGGGACGGTGGAACCGGACCGTGCCGCCCTGACCCCCGCGCTCCGCGGGAGGCCGGCAGCCGAGCCCGTTCCCGCACCGACCGGGCGGTTCCCGCCCGGGGGTCGTGCCGTCGGTGTCCTCGAGCTCCAGCGGACCGCCGGCAACAGCGCTGTCGCCGCCGTGCTGGCGGGCAGGGTCGTGCAGCGGTGCGGCCCGATCCCGCACGAGGTCTGCCCGTGCAACGCCGACGGCCCGGACGACCAGCACGCTCCCGAACAGCCCGGGGTGCAGCGCGAGCCCGAGGCGCCCGCCGCTGCTCCGACGCCCAGCGCCCTCGACGTGAGCGAGATCAAGGACATCGAGGACTTCTCCGGGTACAGCGAGGGCGATCGGCTGGGTTTCGTCGCGCGCCTCCACGACCAGGCCTGGGTCGGCCCCTACGACGAGGCCGCGCTGGAGCGGATCTGGGGCAGCTTCGACGCGAGCAACCGGCTCGAGGCCGTCGCCGGGGGCAACATCGCGCTGTTCCGGGATAGCATCGAGTACGGGGCCGAGCTCGACGAGCTCCCGTACGTCGTCCGGGCGCGGGCGCAGTTCACCGAGGACGTGAAGGGCACCGCGGCGCGCTTCCTGACCGACAACCGCGCCTACGTCACCGCCCAGCTGGAACAGCTCGGCCTCCAGCCGGGTGCTCCGGGCGGGTCCCAGCAGGACGTCGCCCAGCGGCAGGCGGACGCGCTGGAGGACATCAAGCGGGACGCCCAGGTGGTGACACGCGCCCAGGAGGCCCAGGGCAAGCTCCTCACCCTGCAGGTCGGCTGGGAGATCGACACCCTCCCGGACGACCTCCCGAGCATGCGCCACGTCGAAGGGCCGGCGATGTTCGACCCGAAGGGTCCGCCGATGTTCGGACCGCGCGACGAGCAGCCGCCGCTGCCCGCGTGGGAGCAGGTGAACGAGCACTACCAGCGGATCTCGGCGCTGATCGCGGGAGTCGCCAACAACAACCCGGCCATCTTCGCCGCGATGCGCGAGGACGGTCTGGGGAGCCTGCGCGGGGACGACCCGCAGGTCGCCCTGCAGGCCGTCGGGACCACGCTGCGCAAGGTCCTCACCGACATCGACGCGAGCGGCCCGAAGATCGCCGACGGCGACCTCGACTACCGCGACCTGGTGCCGATCCACCAGCAGCTGTTCTCGGGCACGACCCGCGGCCCGACCCAGACGGACTGGTCCAAGCCGCTGGCGCAGGACGTCGCGAAGCAGGTGCTGGCGGACCACGAGGCGTCCGAGTTCTGGATCTCGCTCGGCCTCGGCACGCTGGCCGCGGCCGCGTTCGTCGTGGCCGAGCTCGCGACCCTGGGCTCGGCGACCTTCTTCATCGCCGCCGGGGTCGGTCTGGCGGCGGGCGGGATCCAGGCCGGTCGCAGCTGGGAGCAGTACTTCGACATGGCGCAGGCCGCGGACGCGACGGTCCGCGACAACCTGAGCGTGCTGAGCCAGGGGCAGGCGTCCACCGCGCTGCTCGGCGCCGTCGTCGACACGGCGTTCCTGTTCCTGGACGCGTACCAGGTGGGTGCCAAGGGCGTGCAGGTCGCTGCGGAGCAGGCCGGCCGGGCGACGGGCCGGGAAGCGGCCGAGCAGGCCGAACGTGAGCTGATGGAGCTGGCCAGGAAGGAGGCGGCCGACGGTGCCCAGGCCATGGAGCAGCGAGCGGGTGCCGGAGCCGCGCGCGAGGCCGCCGAGGCGACGGGCACCGGGGTCCTGCACGAGGCCCCGACACGGATCGGGACGTCCGAGCACCATCTGAAGGCGATCGGTTCCGGCGGGCGGCCGACGTTGTGGCTGTGCTCGGACTGCGTGATCCTGGCCGACCGCGTCAGCGACGTCCTCAAGCAGCTGCCCACCGACCACACGGCCCGGACGGAGCTCGGCGAGATCCTGGCCAACGCACAGAGGTGGCAGCGGGCGTTCGAGTCGACCCAGCGTGGTGTCCAGATCGGCGAGGCGAGGTTGGTGCGCGAGACCAACGACCTCGCGTCCAGGCTCACCGCCCTGTCCGCGCAGAACACCGACCTCGAGGGCCTGCTCTTCTTCCGGACCTTCCTCGCGGGCTCGGAGGAGGCGACCCGGATCCTGGGCGAGCAGGTGGCCCGCAGGCTGACCGCCGAGCTCGGCGAGGCCGGGCTCGTGCAGCTCGTCCGCGACCTCGGTCCGGACGCGCTGCGCAACCTCGCCGACCTCACCGGCGCCGAGATCCGGCAGCTGGTGGAGACCCGCGGGCGGGACCTGGTCCGCTGGCTCGGCGACGGTGGTACGGCGGCCGGCGTGGGGGGGCTCACCGGGGCCCGCGCGCGCGAGCTCCTCGGGCTCGTTCCCGAGGACCTGCTGAACGCCTTCCGCGCCGGCCGGTCGCGGACGTCCGCGCTCGTCGTCCACGAAGCCGTCCAGGGATTCGGCGCGGCGACCATCCAGAGGCTGCGGACCATGATGGGCGACAGGTTCACCGGTGCGGTGCTGGACGACTTCCGGCAGTGGAGGATGGTCGTCCTGGAGCCTGACCTCGCCCCGCTGGTCCGCGGGAACCGGGGCCGGGTCGTTCGCGAGGGTCTGCCGTCGTTGGAGGGAAGGATCGTCGAGGACATCGAGGACATCCTGCGCAGCGCGGGGATGAACGGGCCCGCTGCGGAGCGTGGCATGCGGATCTGGACCCACGCGGACGGTTCCGTCGTCCGCATCAAGGTCGGCAGCCAGGCGCTGCGCGGCCAGCGCACCGTGCCCCACCTGGTCCGCGAGATCTCGGAGCGGCCCGGACGGTACGGGGTCGATGACATCATCGCGAAGATCGCCGAGGGTGGTGAGGTCCTCCCGGCCGGGCGGAAGTTCGCCGAGACCTCGCTCGCCAACTGGTTCCACGCCATCACCGGGAGGGACCCGAGTCCTGACGAGCTGACGTTCCTCGTCGACCTCTGGGCCGACGCCGGACACACCAACATCATCCGCTGAGAGCCGCAGATGCCGTCCGAGTTCTACCTCGAGCCCGAGGGTGCCGACGCGTTCAGCGCCGAGACCGTCGAGGCGATGCACGCGCACGTGCGTACGCTCCCGAGCCACCAGTGGCCCGACCGGGCGTATGTCGTGTTCGGTTCCGACGAGGAACGCGAGCACGACCTCCCGACGCTGATCGGCAGGGAGGGCAACGACTACCGGCACGCGATCATCGCGATCGAGCCGTCGGAGGTCATGCTGTCCGCCGTCGGGCACAAGGGCAGCAACCGGGTGCTCTACGACTTCGTGCGGTGGTGCCAGGAGCGGTGGGCGTGCGCGCTGTTCGAGTACAGCACCCGCGTCGAGCCGGAGATCCTGCTGCGCGCCGGCCGGTGACCACCGAGGGCCCGGCCGATCCGCGTGCACGAGGCGCGGCTGGTCTGGCGGGCGGTGCCGGCGGCTCGCGGTCGGCGCGAGGCGAGGTGAGGCGGCGCGCGGGCGCGGCGCGGCGCGGTGCGGCAGGCGGCGATGAGATCTGCCGGCGGAACGGGTCTGCCCCGGTATGACACGCATCGTCGGTGACATCTCGGTCTCCCTGGACGGCTTCGTCACCGGTCCCGACCCCGGGCCCGACAACGGCCTGGGCACCGGGGGCGAGGCCCTGCACACGTGGGCGTTCTCCGACGACCCGGTGGACCGCCGGGTGCTGCACGAGGCGACCGCCCGCTCCGGGGCCGTGGTCCTCGGGCGCCGCCTGTTCGACGTGGTCGACGGCCCGGGCGGGTGGGACGACGCGACCGGCTACGGCGCGGGCGAGGCCGCGACCCCGGCGTTCGTGGTCGTGACGAGCGGGGTGCCGGAGTCGGTCCGGCTCGCCGAGCTGGACTGGACGTTCGTGACCACGGGCCTGCCCGACGCGGTCCGCGCCGCACGGGAGCGGGCGGAGGCGGCCTCCGCGGAGCGCGGGGCCGACCTGGACGTCGTGCTCATGGGCGGCGGCGCGACGGTCGCGTCGGCTCTCGCCGCGGGGCTGCTCGACGCGCTGACTCTGCACCTCGCGCCCGTCGTGCTGGGCGGCGGGACGCCGTTGTTCACCGGTGGCCCGCCGCGCGCGCTCGTCCAGCGCCGCGTGGTCACGACGGCGAACGCCGTGCACCTCACGT
This sequence comes from Cellulomonas jepli, assembly GCF_047229345.1. Lineage (NCBI taxonomy): Bacteria > Bacillati > Actinomycetota > Actinomycetes > Micrococcales > Cellulomonadaceae > Cellulomonas > Cellulomonas jepli. The sequence continues at coordinate 13,354 of NZ_JBFTER010000070.1, forward strand.
ACGACGTCGGCTGACGGCTCCGCTCAGCGCGTGGCGTGCGCCCCGGCCGTGAGCTCCTCGGCGGCGGCGAGCACCGCGGCGCGCAGGCCGTCGTCGGCGGCGAGGTCGGGCCCGAGGAAGCCGAGCACGGCGTCGACCGACTCCGCGAGCGCGCCCTCGCCCAGGGCGCGCACGTGGTCCGCGCGGGCGTCCTTGACCGGGGCGCCGAGCCCGCGCAGGTGGCAGGTCCATGCGGCGACGGCCCGCGCCGCGCCGGTCGGCACGCGACCGGCGGCGAGCTCGGCACGCACGGCCGGGACGATGCGCACCGGGATCTTCTGCGAGCCGTCGGCCGCGATCTGGGCGAGCACGTGCCGGATCCGGGGGTTGCCGAACCGCTCGAGGAGGGCGCGGCGGTAGTCGGCGACGTCCTCGGCGGGCAGGGTCAGGTGCCGTGCGGCCTCGTCCCACCAGTCCTCGACCCACTGCCGCAGCACCGGGTCGGCCACCGCGTCGGCGACGGTCTCGTGGCCGCGCGCCGAGCCGGCGTACGCGAGCAGCGAGTGCGAGCCGTTGAGCAGCCAGAGCTTGCGCTGCTCGAACGGGACCACGTCGTCGACCATCGTCACGCCCGCCGCCTCCCACGCGGGGCGCCCGTTCGGGAACCGGCCGGCCACCACCCACTCCGAGAACGGCTCGGTCGGGACCGGGGACGCGTCCTCGACGCCGAGCGCCGCGCGCACCGCGTCCCGGTTCTCGTCCGTCGTCGCGGGCGTGATCCGGTCGACCATCGTCGTGCCGAACGCGACGTTGTCCTGCGCCCACTCCGCGAGCGACGGGTCGACGGCGTCGATGAGGTCGTCGACGACGCGCTGCAGCGCCGGCCCGTTGTCGGGGAGGTTGTCGCACGGCAGGACGGCGATCGGGCCGGCGCCCGCGGCACGGCGCGCGAGGTACCCGGCGACGACCCGGCCGGGCGTCGTGGCGACCACGGCCCGGGGGTCGCTGCCGAGCGCCGAGACGTCCGCGCGCACGTCGTCGCGCGTCAGGTCGAGCCCGCCGTCGTCGTCGCGCAGGTAGCCGGCCTCGGTGACCGTGAGCGTCACCACGGCGGTCTCCGGCGCGGCCCAGTAGCCGAGCCACGCCTCGTGGTCGGTCGCGGCGTGGACCGCCGAGACCGACGAGACGACCTCGAACGCGTCGCCGTCGGCCGCACGCGTGACCAGCGTGTAGAGGCCGTCCTGCGGTGCGAGGGCCTCCGCCGCTGCGGCGGACCGGCCGGTGAAGGCCGCGATGCCCCACGCGTCGGCGTCGGGCGCGTGCTCGGTGTACCAGGCCTGGTGCGCGCGGAAGAAGTTGCCGAGGCCCAGGTGCACGAGGCGGACGGGCGCGGCCGGGCGGCCGTGGCCCCCGGCGCGCGACAGGACGGGGACGGTACCGGTGGAGGTCGTGGCGCTCACAGCTGGAAGGCCTTCCTGGGGTTGGTCACGACGAGGTCGACCGCCGTGTCGAGCGCCTCGTCGAGCGTCAGCCGGTGGTCGGCGACGAGCCTCGCGAGGAAGGCGGAGTCCATCCGCCGGTTGACGTCGTGCCGGGCCGGGATCGACAGGAACGCACGCGTGTCGTCGATGAACCCCGACGTCTTGGTGAACCCGGCCGACTCCGTGACGGCACCGCGGAAGCGGCCCATCGCCTCGGGGGAGTCGATGAACCACCAGGGCGCACCGACGTAGACCGAGGGGTAGAAGCCGGCGAGCGGCGCGAGCTCGCGCGAGTAGACCGTCTCGTCGATCGTGAACAGCACGAGCCGGAAGCGGGGCGACGTCCCGAACGCGCTGAGCACGGGCTGCAGCGCGTCCGTGAACTCGACCGCGACCGGGATGTCGGCGCCGACGTCCGCGCCGTAGCGGTCGAAGGTCGGCGCGTGGTGGTTGCGGTGCACCGCGGGGTGCAGCGTCATGACGAGCCCGTCCTCGGACGCCATGCGGGCCATCTGGAACATCAGGTCGCGGCGCAGGGTGTCGCCCTCGTCGCGCGTGACGGTGCCGGAGCGGGCGGCGGCGTAGAGGCGCTCGGCCTCCGCGACGGGCAGCGGCTCCAGGCGCGCGTCACGGTGTGAGTGGTCGCTCGACGTCGCACCGTGCGCCGCGAAGAAGGCCCGCCGGTCCTCCATCGCCGCGACCCAGCCCGCGTACGACCCGGTGTCGACGCCGGTGACCTCACCGAGCCGGTCGACCAGCCCGTTCCACGCGGGTGTCGCGGGCTCGAGGTACTTGTCCGGGCGGAACGTCGGCACGACGCGCCCGTGCCAGGTGGGGTCCGCGGCGAGCTTCTCGTGGTGCCGCAGGTCGTCCGCCGGGTCGTCGGTCGTGGCCAGCACCTCGATGCCGAACCGCTCGTAGAGCGCGCGCGGACGGAACGCCGGGGTCGCGATCCGCTCGGCGATCGCGTCGTACAGCGCGTCGGCCGTCTCCGCCGACGGCGCGAGGTCGAGCCCGAACACGTCGACCAGCCCGGACTCGAACCACAGCTTGACCGGGGTCCCGCGGTACGCGGCCCAGTGCGTGCACAGGAGGCGGAACGCGGCCCGCGACGCCTCGGGACCGAGAGCCCCCTGCCCGACCCCGAGCTCGGCGAGCTGGACACCCTGCGCGTGCAGCATCCGGGTCACGTAGTGGTCGGGGGTGATCAGGAGCGACGTGGGGTCGGCGAACGGGACGTCGTCCGCGAGCCACTGCGGCGGCACGTGACCGTGCGGGGAGATGATCGGCAGCTCCCGCACGGCGTCGTAGAGCTCCCGTGCGATCGGGCGGAGCGCGGCGTCCGCCGGCAGGAGGCGGTCGGGGTCCAGGGTGAGGTGCGCCATGACCTCATCGTCGGGACGTCCGTCGGCGCCCGGCAATCGGTTGTCGCCTGTTGCCGCGGCTCCGTGCGCCGCGGGGTCGGCGCGCGTGCGCAGCCCGGCGCCGGACCGGTCACGGCGGCGCGACCTGCGGCGTCGTCGCCCGCGGGACGACGGGCCCGGGCCGCGCCGCGTCGGTGCGCCGCCAGGAGCGGCCGGCACGCCTGCGTCGCCAGCAACTCGTGGCAACCGGTTGCTCGGCCGCGGCCCGCGGTGCCTGACTCGTCTCATCACCGACCCGGCCAGCGTGCCGGCCACCCAAGGAGTCCTCATGACCGTCGTCTCTGAGCCGGCCGCCCCCGCCGCTGCCGTGGCCCCGACGAGGCTGACGTGGCGCAACTACTCCGGCTACGCCGCCGGGGACGCCGCGAACAACCTCGCGTTCGCGATGTCGTCGTCGTTCCTCCTGCTGTACTACACGAACGTCGTCGGCCTCGGCGCCGCCGCCATCGGCACGATGTTCCTGCTCATCCGGTTCTGGGACGCGCTCGCCGACCTCGTCGCCGGACGGCTCGTGGACGCGAAGAAGCCGGGACGCCTCGGCAAGTTCCGCCCGTTCATCCTCGTGTTCTCGCTGCCGCTCCTGCTGTCGAGCATGGCGATCTTCTCCGCGAAGACGTTCTTCCCCGACATGGGCCAGACGTCGGCGCTGATCTACGCGTACGTGACCTACGCGCTGATGGGCACGCTCTACAGCCTGGTCAACATCCCGTACGGCTCGATCGCCCCCGCGATGACGCAGGTCCCGACCGAGCGCGCCAAGCTCGCGTCGTGGCGCGTGTGGGGCTCGAACATCACGATCCTCATGCTCTCGTTCGTCGTCGCGCCGCAGATCAAGCGGTTCACGGGCGACCCCGAGGGGCTGCAGAGCTCGCTCTTCGTCACGACCGGGATCTTCGTCGTGCTCGGCATGGCGCTCTACCTGTACACGGTCGCGACGGTCAAGGAGCAGGTCCAGCGCGACGTCGCCGCCCCGACCCTGCGCGAGAGCATCGGCACGCTGCGCCGCAACAAGCCGCTGCTGTGGCTGTGCGGCGGGAGCCTCGCGTTCCTCACCGGCCTCACGGCGCTCAGCACCCTCGCGGCGTACTACGCGATCTACGTGCTCCAGGACGCGCAGTACATCGCCTGGAACGCCCTCGCCCAGGCGGCCGGCACGTTCCTCGTCGCCTCCTTCATCCCGCGGATCGTCGCCCGGTTCGGCAAGAAGAACGGCTTCCTCGTCCTCGGCGTGATCGGCATCCTCGCGGGCGTCCTGCTCGCGTTCGCCCCGCCGTCGCTCCCGTTCGTCGCCGTCGTGGGGTTCTTCCTCATCGGGATCGGCATGGGCGGCGTCAACACGCTGATGTGGGCGCTCGAGGCCGACACCGTGGAGTACGGCGAGTGGCGGACCGGCGTCCGCACCGAGGGCACCACGTACGCGCTGTTCTCCTTCACCCGCAAGATGGGACAGGCCGTCGGCGGTGCGGCCGGGGCGTACGCCCTCGGGATGGCCGCCTTCAGCTCCCAGCGCGCCACCGAGGGGCTGCTGCAGACCGACGCCACCATCGCCGGCATCCAGCTGTGGTCAGGCGCGCTCGTCGCGGGCTTCATCCTGCTCTCGCTGGCGATCATGGCGTTCTACCCGCTGACCGACACGGTGTTCCAGCGGATCGTCGGCGAGATCGCCGCGCGGCGGGCCCAGCGCGACGCCGACGCGCACACCCGGTACGAGGTCGCCCACGCGCAGTGGGAGACCGACGAGCGCGCGCGCCGGGAGGGCGACGCGCGCACCCGCCCGGCCGACGAGATCTGAGCGGAGGCCGCCCGGCCGAGGGGGACGGGCGGGACGACGGCCGGGCGGACGACCGCCCGGCCGTCGTCGTGCGTGCGGGGAGCGGGAGCCGTGCGGCGTCAGGCGCCCGGCTGCTCGGACAGCGCCGCGACGACCTTCTCGACCCGGCGCGCACGGGTCTCGGGGGCCTTGGCGCCCTCGACCGCGAGCACGTGCCGCTGCTGGTTGCTGAACGACAGCGCGTCGAACCGGGCGCGGGACCCGGGCTGCGCGTCGAGCGCCGCGGCGAGGTCGTCGGGCACGGTGACCTCACGCGGTGCGGTGTCGAGCTCGAGCGTGACGTCGACGGCGTCACCGGCCGCGACCCCGGCAGCGGCGCGCCGCTCCGCGCTGAGCGGGACGAGGAACCGCCCGTCCACCGGGGCGACGCTCGTCCGGTACGTGAAGCCGTTGACGGACACCACGACCTTGGGACGCCTGCCGCCCCCGAGCGCGGCGACGACGTCGTCGGGGACCACGATGCCCGCCGTGGTGCCCCCGGTGGCCAGGACCTCGGTGCGGAGCTCCACGCCCCACCTCGCTCTCTCGGTGGACGGCGCCGTCCGGCGCCTGACGACGCACGCTACGGAGCGGCGGACCCCCTCGTCCAGGTCACGCTCGGGCCGCCGCCCCCGTGACCGTGTGCACGATGGTCGACGCCGCGAGCTCGGGCGGGATCCGGCTCGTGCTGACCACGAGGTCGTAGCGGTCCGGGAGCCGCGGGTCCCAGCCGTAGAGGGCGAGCGACATCTCCGCCCGCACCCGGTCCTCGACCCGCTGCCGCGCGGCCGCGCGCTCCGGGGTGATGCCCGCAGCACGCGCGGCGCGCCCGACCCGGTCCTCGACCGACCCCGTCAGCAGCACGTGCACCGTGCGGGGCCGCTGCGCGAGGACGACCGCGCCGTTGCGCCCGACGATCACCCCGCCCGGGCTCGCCAGCTCCCAGACGGCGAGGTTGTTCGCGATCACCAGGTCGTACCGCTGGCGCTGCGTCGTCGCGACGTCCCGGCCCTCGAGCCCGCCGTACGCGCCCCCGAGCACCCGGTACACCTGCGCCAGCACGGCGCCCTGCTCCGTCGCGGTCGTGCCGCCCTCGAGGTCCTCGGAGGTGAACGCCTGCGGGTGGAACGGCACGCCGAGCGCGTCGGCGACGGCCCGACCGACCTCGTCGGCCCCCGCGCTGTACTGCTCGAAGACCGTGACGACGGGCGGGACCGTCGCGGTGCGGGACGGGTCCTGGCTCATGCGGGCTCCCAGCGGCCGGCGGCGCCACGGGCACCCGGGCGCCTGGCTCCATCCTCCCCGCGTCGGCGGGGAGAATCCAGCATGACCTCGAGCGCGCAGCCGCTGCGCATCCTGCACCTGTCGGACACCCATCTGTCCGCGCCCGGCGTCCTGCACCACGGCGCGGTCGACACCCTCGAGGCGACCCGTCGGGTGCTGGACGCCTGCGCGGTGCTCCCGCCGCCCGACGTGGTCGTCGTCTCGGGCGACGTGTCCGACGACGGCAGCGTCGAGTCGTACGAGGCGGCCCGGGACGTCGTGGGCGGGTGGGCGCACGCGCGCGGGGCCCGGGTCGTCCTCGCGGCGGGCAACCACGACCAGCGTGGGCCGTTCCGCCGCGTGCTCGGTGACGGGCACCTCGGGGACGGGCGGGTCGGGGACGGGCGCGCCGGGGCGGCGGGCGTGGTCGCGACGGCGGGTGCGACGACGGCGGGTGCGACGACGGCGGGTGCGACGACGGGCGACCCGGTCGACGGCGTGTCGTGGGTCCGCGGCCACCGCCTGCTCACGCTCGACAGCTCGGTGCCCGGCGCGGGCTACGGGACGCTGGACGCGGCGCAGCTCGACCGGCTGCGCGAGGAGCTGCGGACCCCGGCGCCGGGCGGCACCGTGCTCGTCGTCCACCACCCGCCGCTGCCCCCGGTCACGCGCCTGCACCACGTGCTCCGGCTGCGCGGCCTCGACGAGCTCGCCGCGGCGCTCGCGGGCAGCGACGTGCGCGTGGTCCTCGCCGGGCACTACCACCACGCGACGACCGGGCTGTTCGCCGGCCGGCCGGTGGTCGTCGCGCCGGGGGTAGCGAACCGGACCGACACCCTCGTGGCCCCGGGCGCGGAGCGCGCGGTGCGGGGCTCGGGCGCGGCGCTCGTCGAGCTCGGACCGGACGGGTCGCTGCACGCGACGTTCCACGTCGCGCCCGACGCGCAGGACGGCACGGAGGTGTTCTTCTACGACGAGGGCGTCGTCGAGCGGATCGCCGCGGCGGCCGGTCCGCCCTCCGGGAACTGAGCAGCAGGCCGCGCGGCTGCGCGGGAGCGGTCATCCCCCGGGTGGTGTCGGCGTGCGCAGGCTGCGTGCGTACCGCGCCGGGCTCACGCCGACCGCCGCGGTGAAGTCCCGGGTCAGGTGCGCCTGGTCGTACCACCCGAGCCGCACGGCGAGCGCCCCGAGGTCCGTGCCGGGGTCGGCCTGCAGGTCGGCGACGGCGTCCTGCAGGCGGCCGCGGCGGATCAGCCACTTCGCGCTCACGCCCACGTGCTCGCGCGCGAGGCGCTGGAGCGTGCGGACCGTGAGCCCGTGCGCGGCCGCGACCTGGTCGACGCGCGTGAGCGAGCGGTCCGCCATGACGTGCGCGACGACCTCCCGGGCGGTCGCGCTGCGGGGGTCGGGGGTGGCGGGCAGGCGCGCGGCGAGGAACGCGTCGAGCACGGCGCACCGGTCCTCGTCGCGCGGGGTCGCGAGGACCTCGTCGCGCAGCGCGTCCGCGTCCGGCCAGAGCTCGCGCGCGGGCACGACGCGGTCCGACAGCGGGTGCGCCGGTGCGCCGGTGAGCACCGTGAGGGCGCCGGGCCGGAGCTTGGCGCCGATCACCCGGCCGCTGCCGCGCAGGGTGATCTCGAACCGGCGGGTCAGGACGCCGTGCACCAGCGCGGCGGGCATCGCGACGCCGTGCTGCGGGGAGTCGGCATCCTCGACGGTCAGGTGCAGTGCCGGGTGGGAGAGCACGTCGGACGGCTGCGTGCGCTCGGTCGGCAGGTCCCACTCGACCGCCCAGTAGTGCTCGACGTGCTCGTCGACACCGGGTGCCGCCGGGTAGCGGCCGAGGCGGTACACCGGGCCGACGAGCTCGGGGTGCAGGATGCCGCGGGCCGGGGGCACGCGTGTGCCGGGGGCCTCGTCGTGTGTCGCCTCCGTCCAAGACGGCATGCCCCCACCGTAGGCAGGATCGGGGACATGACCGAGAGCACCCACACCACCGAGAGCACCACCTCCGCCGCGGGCACCGGGTCGACCGGGCAGCCCGCCGTCGCACCCGTCCCGCCCGGGTACACCTCCCTCACGCCGTTCCTCGTCGTGGACGGCGCCGAGCGGGCGATCGACTTCTACACGCGCGTGTTCGGCGCGACGCTGGTCTCGCGCAACGACAACGCCGACGGCACCGTCGCGCACGCCGAGCTCGACCTCGGCAACGGCCGGCTCCAGCTCAGCGACCCCAGCCCGGACGCCGGGCTCGTCGCGCCGCGCGGCGGCGAGGGCCGCGACCACTCCTACGTCCTGTACTGCGCCGACGTCGACGCGGTGTGGAAGGCGGCCGTCGAGGCGGGCGCGACCCCGTTCGAGGAGCCGTCGACGTTCGTCACGGGGGACCGCTTCGGTGCGGTGCACGACCCGTTCGGGCACCGCTGGGCGATCCTCACGCGCGTCGAGGACGTCTCGCCCGAGGAGGCGGAGCGCCGCGTGAACGAGTGGCTCGCGTCGCAGGGCTGAGCGCCCGGGCGCGGACGCGACGGCGGGGCGGGCCCGGTCTCCCGGATCCCGCCCCGCCGCTGCCGTACCCCTGGTGCCGGGTCAGGTCCGCCGTGCGCGGACGCGGCCCGACGGCGCGTGGGTCAGGCCGTCACGCCTTGCACTGACCCGTGCTGAGCCCCGCGACCGTGGCGCCGGCGAAGTCGACTGCACCCCAGTTGCTCGCGCACGAGAGGTTGCCCGCGACCGTGGCGCTCGCGAGCGTCACCGCACCGAGGTTGTGCTCGACGACGAGCCACCCACCGACGTTCACCGCGTCGCGCTCGGCGTCCGCGAGCCCGGCGCGCGCGTGGTCGGCCGGCAGCGACGCCGTCGAGCACGCGTTCCCCGCGGCGGTCGTCGTCGCACCGACGCGGCCGGCGCTGGTGAGCCCGCGCACCGCGACGTCGGCCGCGACGTCGGAGCCGCACAGCCACAGCTCGCCGGTGCCCTTCGACGTGAGGCCGCGCCCGAACGTCGACCAGGCGACCGACGCCTGCTGCGACGCGTTCAGGTTGGCCCAGCCACCCACCGTCGAGAGCTCGACGGTCAGGTCCTTCGCGCGGACGTTGACCGCGCCGTCGACCACGGACCCCGTGACCGTCGCCGTGTCCGCGTAGCCGCGGACGCTGTGCCACACGTGCGAGTCCTCCACGACGAGGCTCGCGGCGTTCGCGAGCACGCCGCCCTGCACGGTCGAGCCCGTGAGCGTCACCGTGCCCTTGGCGCCGAGGTCCCCGCCGACGGTGACGCCCGTGAGCGAGACCTGACGGTCGCCGTAGACCGTGAGGCTGCCGGTGACGACCACGTCCGTGAGGTCGCACACCGCCCCGTCGACCCACGCGTCACCCTCGACGGTGGTCCCGGTGACGGCCGTCGCGCCCTCGGCGCACAGCCCTGTGCCCGCGCCGCCTGCGGCCCCTGCGGGCGCGGCAGCCATGCCGAGCAGCGCCGTCGCCCCTGCGAGCACCGCGCCGACCGCGCGACGTGCCCCCCTGTGTCCTGACATCTTCCCCTGCCTCCCTGCAGCACGAACCGGGAGTGCAAGTGCGCCGCCCCCGGCGTGGACAGGCTCACACGCGCCGGTCGGCACCGGCGTGCACCGGTGAAGGGTCGTGAACCCGGCGCGCGGTGCGGGGACCGGGTGGCCCGCCGGGTCGGCGTGCGTCGGCGCAGGCCAGGGCCATCGCCCGGGAGGGCCCGCCGGATATGTCCGGGCCCGGAAATCACCCGCCCGGCGGTGACACCGTTGGGCCGTCCGGGTGGTGGGCGCCGGCTCGGCGGGCGCCGGGCATGTCCGGTATGCGAGGTTGGTCGGGATCCACCGGCGCGCCCGTCGCGCCACCTGACGCGAGGGGGCACTCATGCACGGACGCACGATGCTGCTGAGCCTCGTCGTGCTCGTCGGCGGGGTCGGCGTCGCCCGTCCCGAGCTGGCGGAGCTGCCGCTGCGGCTCGCGGCACCGGCCTACGACGCCGTCACGACGTCGAGCATCCGCAACCTCGCCACGGCGCTGCAGTCGCACGCGCTCGACGCGGGCGGGGTCGAGGCGGTCACGGTCGAGGAGCTCGCCGGCTGGGGCTGGGTGCCGCAGGACACCACCGCGGTGACGATCTGGGTCGGCGGTGACGAGTTCCGGGTGGTCGCGCAGGACGTGCGGCCCGGTGCGTCGGCCTTCGAGTACACGAACGTCGGGACCGGCGGCGGGCCCGGGCAGGTCGGGGTCTCCTCGGTGCGGGTCGACGAGCCCGTCGCGGGCGTGACGATCCGGCCGCTGACCGGCGGCTGAGCCTGCCGGCGCCCACCCGAGCCCTCGGACCGGCCGGCGCCCACCCGAGCCCGATCCCTCTGCCCGACCGAATCAGGTCCGGGCGAGGTCCACGAACCGGCCGTCGACGAGCCCGGGCACGACGCCGCTCGCGTCGACCTCCGCCGCGCCCCGCACGTCACCGGCGTACCCGTCCGCGACGAGCTCGCGCCCGCTCGCGCACCCGGCGAGCTCTGCGGCCACGTCGCCGTGCGGGGCGAGCGCCGCGACGGACCGCGCCTCGGGGGAGAGCGCGTGCGGGGCCACGGCCTCCGGCGATGCTGTCTCCCACGGTGGCGCGTCGGGTCGCGGCGGCCCGCCGAGCAGTTCGCCCACGAGCCCGCCCACGAGCCCGCGCAGCACCGCCGCCGCGCCCCAGGCGTCCTCGACCGCCGGCCGCAGCGCGCCGCCGGGC
>NZ_JBFTER010000071.1:0-24057 GCF_047229345.1 Cellulomonas jepli
CGACGTGCCCGAACCCGACCAGCACGTTCTGCGCGTAGAGCGGCTGCACCTCGAGCAGGACACCGTCGTCCACGACGAGCTCGACCTACATCGTCGTGCTCACGCGCGCCCACGAGGAGCGCGCCGCGCAGTGGGAGCAGGTCGCCCGCACCACCGGCACGGAGCTCGCGCAGCAGCGCGTCGAGCTCGACGGGGCGATCGCGGAGCTCGAGGCGGTGCGCACCCAGCTCCAGACCGCGCAGACCCGGATCACCGAGCTGGCCGACGAGAAGGCGCAGATCGGCGACGAGCGCGAGGCGCAGCGGCAGCTCGTGGACTACCAGGCACGGGTCTCGGACGCCGCCGGCAAGGTCGCGGGAGCGCTCGACGTGTGCGTCGACGGCCAGTACCAGCTCATCAGCTACCTCGAGAACGCGGCCGCCTACGACGCGGCGGACCTCGCACGGTTCCGCACCGACGTGCAGCAGGTGTGCGGCGCGGCGCGCGACGCCAACGCCGCGCTGCAGCTCGAGCTCGAGCGATGAGCCGGGCGCGAGCCCGGTCCGGCGCCGTGCTGACGGCCGCCGCCTGCGTCGTCCTCGCGGGCTGCGGCGTCGTCCCGTCGATGCCCGGCCCGATGCCGAGCGACGTGGTGCCGTCGACCGTCGTGGCGCCGACCCCCACGCAGACCGGCAACCTGTCCCCCGACGGCTTCGACGCCGCGCAGCGCATGGCGGTGCGCATCCGGAACATCGGCTGCTCGTCGCTGTCCACCGGCTCGGGCTTCGCGATCGACGAGACGACCCTCATCACCAACCGGCACGTCGTCGCCGACTCCGCGGACCTGCACCTGAGCACGTACGACGGCCGGGACATCGCGGTGACCGCCGCGCAGACCGCCGCGCTCGCCGACCTCGCGGTGGTCCGCACCGCCGAGCCGCTGCCCGCCGCGCCCGTGCTCGCGGACGCCGACCCCGCGCCGGGCGACGCGGTGAGCGTCGTCGGGTACCCCAAGGGCGGGCAGCTCACGGTCACGAGCGGCCGCGTCATCGGCTCGACGACGGACCCGCTCAACGAGAACCTCGGCGAGGTGCTCGTGACCGACGCGCCCGTCGAGCCGGGCAGCTCGGGGTCGGCGGCGCTCGACAGCGAGGGCCGGGTCATCGGCGTCGTGTACGCCAAGAACACGACCGGTCAGAGCTTCGTGGTGCCCGTCAGCACGCTGCGCGCGCTCCTCGCCGACACGACGGCCTTCGCTCCCGCGACGTCCTGCACCTCGCCCTGAGCGACGGGCCACGGTGCCCGTACAGGCGGGTGTCCCGGTCGCGCGGCCCGGCCCGTTGTGGGGGCGTGCCGCGCGCTGCCACAGTGGGTCGACCGACGAGCCCGGGAGGAACCGTGTCCGAGACCCCGCACCCTGAGCGTCCCGGGCAGGCCGTCGAGGCCGAGCCGGCGCACGCGCACACGCGGTTCGACCACGCGGCCCTGACCCGTGCGGCCGGCGACAGCGGGACCGTGCGCCGGGTGTTCGGTGAGGCGTACGAGCGCGGCGGCGCGACGGTGATCCCCGTCGCGAAGGTGCTCGGCGCGGTGATGACCGGTTCGGGAACCGGCGAGGCCGTCGCGGGCGCCGGGGCGGGCAAGGGCGAGGGCGGCGGATCCGGCGGCGGTGGCGGGTACGCGACGCGCGTGCGGGCCGTCGGGGTCTACGTGGTCGACGACGACGGCGTGCACTGGCGCCCCGCGCTCGACCTCAACCGCGTGATCCTGGGCGGGCAGATCGTCGGCGCCGTGGTGCTCAGCACGCTCTCGCTGGCCTGGGCGCTGCGCCGGCGGCGGTAGTCCGGAGTCCGGCGGCGACGACGAACGCGCCGCCGCTCAGCCCGCGAGCAGCCGCAGCTCGAGCGAGTCGACGCGCAGCGTCACCGTCTCGTCGGCCGCCAGCGCCGCGTTGACCCGGCCGAGGACGCCGTCGAGACGCGCACGGTCCAGGCCGGGCACGAGGCGCAGCAGCACCGCGACCTCGGCACGGCGGCCGGGCCGGGCGTCGACCCCGAGCACCTCGGGCACCGCCCCGAGCGCGGCCCGCAGCGCAGCGCGCACGTCGGGGTCGACCTCGCGGTCGTCGGTCGCCCCGGTGCGCTCGGCCGCGTCGGCGCCGGACGGACCGGCGCCCCCCGCCCCGAGCGCCGGGCGGACGGCGGGCACCCAGTCCCGCTGCTGCGCGAGCGCCCACACTGCCGGTCGGGGAACGAGCACCGTGACCGGGCCGCCGGGGTCGAGGACGAGCAGCTCCCACCGCTCCTCGACGGCCGAGAGCGCCGCGCGTGCCACATCGGTCGGCACGGGCCGCGCGTCGGGCCGCCACGCCTGCATCGCCGCGACGGACGAGAAGACCGGCAGCGCGGTACGGCCGTCGGGCGCCTGGAGCGCCACGATCCCGGCCGACGCCTCCTTGTCCACGGTGTGCTGGTGCCCCCCGTGCTCGACGACGTCCGCGGCCTCGAGCTCCGCGAGGACCGGGACGAGCACCCGCGTCCCCGCGAGCGCGGCCACGACGCCCGCGAGCGAGCCGCGCCCGTCGCCGAGCGCCCGCAGGGCGTCCGCGAGCCGGGGGTCGCAGCTGCCGTCGTCCCCCGCGAACGCGGACGTCGGGGGCAGCTCGCGCGGAGCGGTCACGGCCGTCCGGCGACGTCGAGCGCCTCGGGCAGCGTGAACGCCCGGGCGTAGAGCGCCTTGCCGACGATCGCGCCCTCGACGCCGACCGGGACGAGGGCCCGCAGCGCCTCGAGGTCGGCGAGGCTCGAGATGCCGCCCGAGGCCACGACCGGGGCGCTCGTGCGCGCGCACACCTCGCGGAGCAGGTCGAGGTTGGGGCCGCGCAGGGTGCCGTCCTTCGTCACGTCGGTCACGACGTAGCGCGCGCAGCCGGCCTCGTCGAGCCGGGCGAGGACCTCCCAGAGGTCGCCGCCCTCCTGCGTCCAGCCGCGTGCGGCGAGCGTCGTCCCGCGCACGTCGAGACCGACCGCGATCGCCGCACCGTGGCTCGCGATGACCTTCGCCGTCCACTCGGGGTCCTCGAGCGCCGCGGTGCCGAGGTTGACCCGTGTCGCTCCCGTGGCGAGCGCGCGCTCGAGCGAGGCGTCGTCACGGATGCCGCCCGAGAGCTCGACCTTGACGCCCTTCGCGGACAGGTCCGCGGTGACCTCGGCCAGCAGCGGCGCGTTGGACCCGCGCCCGAAGGCGGCGTCGAGGTCGACGAGGTGGATCCACTCGGCACCGCCCGCGTGCCAGTCGAGCGCCGCGGCGAGCGGGTCGCCGTAGCCGGTCTCGGAGCCGGCCTCGCCCTGGACGAGGCGCACGGCCTGCCCGTCGGCGACGTCGACGGCGGGCAGCAGCTCGAGGCGGTCGGTCATGGGGGTCCTCTCGTCGGTGCCGTGCGGCACCTGCTCGGGTGGGTGGCCGGGGCGCGCCCGGCCCACGTGCCCCGGTGGTCGGGGCGCGGACGGTCAGCGCAGGGAGTCGACCCAGTTGGTCAGGAGCTGGGCACCCGCGTCACCCGACTTCTCGGGGTGGAACTGGGTCGCGGAGAGCGGGCCGTTCTCGACGGCGGCGACGAAGCGGTCGCCGTGCTCGGCCCACGTGACGCGCGGCGGCGCGAGCCGCTCCTCGGCGGAGCCCTCGGTCAGCGGGAACGTGCGCGCCGCGTAGGAGTGCACGAAGTAGAAGCGCTCGTCCTCGAGGCCCGCGAACAGCGTCGTGCCCTCGGGGGCGTCGACCGTCGCCCAGCCCATGTGCGGGACGACGTCGGCCTCGAGGCGGTCCACGAGGCCCGGCCACTCGCCGAGGCCCTCGGTCCGCACGCCGTGCTCGTCACCGGCCTCGAACATGACCTGCATGCCGACGCAGATGCCGAGCACCGGCCGGCCCCCGGCGAGCCGGCGGTCGACGATCTGGTCGCCGCGCACGTCACGCAGGCCGGACATGACCGCGGCGAACGCGCCCACCCCCGGGACGACGAGGCCGTCCGCCTCCGCGGCGGCGTGCGGGTCCGCCGTCAGCTCGACGTGCGCACCGACGCGTTCGAGGGCGCGGACGGCGGATCGGACGTTGCCGAAGCCGTAGTCGAGGACGACGACGCGAGGCTGGCTGGACACCCCCTCAGGTTACCGGGGCGCGCCGCAGGGTGCGGCCCGCGGGCGGCCCGTGAGACCGCCCGCCGGCCGCCGGTGGGCCCGGGCTCGTCAGCCCCGCGTCCCCCGCGCCGACTGCGCGAGCAGCCGCATGGCCTTCCAGCGCGAGAGCCCGACGCTCGTGACCACGCCCTCGACGTCGCCGACCGAGGCGCCCCCGAGCAGCAGGTCCTCCAGCACCGCGGGCGCGTCGGACAGCACGAGGCCCGCCGGCAGCTCCTCGCCCTTCTGCCCGCCGGCCCAGCGCGTCGCGGTGATCTGCCCGCTGCGGCGCTCGAGCAGGATCACGGGGACGGTCTTCAGCAGCTTCGAGATCGCCGCGGCGCCGTCCGGCCCGGTCCGGGGGTCGCGCAGGACCGCGAGCGCGCCGACCGGCGAGGGGACGACGTCGACCGCGACCCCGGCGAGCGCGCACGCCGCGGCGAGCGGGGCCGCGGCGGCGACCTGGGTCAGGACGAGCGTGACCGAGGGCGCCTCGGCGGCCGCGGGGTCGGTGAGCGACGCGAGGTCGTCCGGCACCGTGCTGCTCGGGTCGTCGTCCGCGGGGCGGTCGTCGTCCGCACGACGGTCGCCGGCCGCGCGCGCTGCGGCTGCGTGCGGGCTCGGCGCGACCTCCTCACCGTCCGTCGCGGGCGCCTGCGCGCTCGCCGCTCCCCCGACGCTCGACGCCGCCCCGTCGCGCCCGTGAGGATCGGTCGGGACGTCGTCGCCGGGCTCCGCCGTCGCGGGCCCGCGCGGGTCCGTCGCCGCCGTCGCGCCCGTCGGTGCGTCCGGCGCGTCGAAGAGTCCGGAGAGGTCGTCGGGGACCGTGAAGTCCTCGGGCAGCGCGTCGTCGTCCGGCCCGGGCCCCGTCCCCGCGCTCACAGGACACCCTTGGTGCTCGGGATGCCGCTGACGCGCGGGTCGGGCTGCACGGCGAGCCGGAGCGCGCGTGCGAGCGCCTTGAACTGCGCCTCGACGATGTGGTGCGGGTCCCGGCCGGAGAGCACGCGCACGTGCAGGCAGATGCCCGCGTGGTGCGCGATCGACTCGAGCACGTGGCGCGTGAGCGACCCCGTGAAGTGCCCGCCGATGAGGTGGTACTCCTGCCCCTCGGGCTCCCCCGAGTGCACGAGGTACGGACGCCCGGAGACGTCGACGACGGCCTGCGCGAGCGCCTCGTCGAGCGGCACGAGCGCGTCGCCGAACCGCGAGATGCCCCGCTTGTCGCCGAGCGCCTGACGCAGCGCCTCGCCGATCGCGATGGCGACGTCCTCGACGGTGTGGTGCACGTCGATGTGGGTGTCGCCGGTCGCGCGGACCGTGAGGTCGATGAGCGAGTGCTTGCCCAGCGCGGTGAGCATGTGGTCGTAGAACCCGACCGTCGTCGAGATGTCGGTCGTGCCGGTGCCGTCGAGGTCGAGCTCGACGAGCACGCTCGACTCGCTCGTCGTGCGCTCGACGCGCCCCGTCCGCTTGCCTGCGCTCACAGCGCTGCCACCTCCACCAGGGCGTCCTTGAACGCCGCCGTCTCCTCCGGGGTGCCGACCGACACCCGCAGCCATCCCGGGGGCCCGACCTCGCGGATCAGGACCCCCCGGTCGAGCAGACCCTGCCAGACCGCGTGCCGGTCGTCGAACAGGCCGAACAGCACGAAGTTCGCGTCCGAGTCCGCGACCGTCAGCCCTCGCTCGCGCAGCCACACCACGAGGGCGTCGCGCTCGTCGCGCAGCGACCCGACCTGGGCCATGAGCGCCGGCGCGTGCCGGAGCGCGGCCCGGGCGACCGCCTGCGTGACGGCCGACAGGTGGTACGGCAGGCGCACGACCCGCAGCGCGTCGACCAGCGCCGGCGCTGCGGCGAGGTACCCGAGGCGGGCGCCCGCGAGGCCGAACGCCTTGGACATCGTGCGGCTGACGGCGAGGTTCGGGTGCGCGGGCAGGAGCTCGAGCGCCGAGGGCGTGCCCGTGCGGCGGAACTCGCCGTACGCCTCGTCGACCACGACGACGCAGCCGCCCGGGACCTCGTCCGCGACGGCGAGTACCGCCTCGACGGTCGCGCGCGGGAGCGCCGTGCCGGTCGGGTTGTTGGGGCTCGCGAGCAGCACGACCGACGGCTGCTCGCGCGCGATCGTGGCGGCCACGGCGTCCGTGTCGAGGCTGAAGTCCTCGGCGCGCCGGCCCTCGACCCAGGCCGTCGACGTCGCGCGCGCGTACTCCGGGTACATCGAGTAGGTCGGGGCGAACGAGACCGCGGTCCGCCCCGGGCCGCCGAACGCCTGGAGCAGGTGCAGCATGACCTCGTTGGACCCGTTGGCCGCCCAGAGCTGCTCGGGGACGAGCGCGACGCCGGACTCGGTCGCGAGGTACGCCGCGAGGTCCTCGCGCAGGGCGAGGAAGTCCCGGTCGGGGTACCGGTTGAGCGTCGCGGCGGCCGCGGCGACGTCCCGGGCGATGTCCGCGACGACGTCCGGGGCGGGCGCGTACGGGTTCTCGTTCACGTTGAGCAGGTACGGCACGTCGAGCTGCGGCGCGCCGTACGGCGCGACCCCGACGATCTCGGGGCGCAGCGGCAGGACGGGTCGGGACGTGGGGGCGCTCACGCCACCGATCGTAGTCAGCGGCACGCGGGGCTCTCGCCTGCGGCCGACGAGCGGACGGTGTGTCCGAGGGTCGACCTACGATCGAGCGCATGACCCCTCGTGCGACGACCCTGCCCGACGTCGACCGCGGGGCGCTGCGCGAGGACGCGGAGCGGGCGCTGCGCGCGCTGGTCGGCCGCGAGGACGCGGTCCTGCGCGAGGACCAGTGGGTCGCGGTCGAGGCGCTCGTCGCGGACCGGCGCCGTGCGCTCGTCGTGCAGCGCACCGGGTGGGGGAAGTCGGCGGTGTACTTCGTCGCGACCGCGCTGCTGCGCGCGGGCGCCGGCGGCGCACAGCCCTCGGGACCCACCGTCATCGTCTCGCCGCTGCTCGCGCTCATGCGCAACCAGGTCGCCGCGGCCGCCCGAGCGGGGATCCGCGCCGAGACGATCAACTCCGCGAACGTGACCGAGTGGGACGCCGTGCACGAGCGCGTCGCGGCCGGCGAGGTCGACGTGCTGCTCGTCTCGCCCGAGCGGCTCAACAACCCGTCGTTCCGCGACACCGTGCTGCCCCGGCTCGCTGCCGACGCCGGGCTCGTCGTGATCGACGAGGCGCACTGCATCTCGGACTGGGGTCACGACTTCCGGCCCGACTACCGCCGCATCCGCACGCTGCTCGCCGACCTCCCGGCCGGCATCCCGGTGCTCGCGACCACCGCGACCGCCAACGCGCGCGTGACCGGCGACGTCGCGGAGCAGCTCGCGGTCCGCGGGCCGGGGGCGGACGACGGCGCCGAGACCTCCGGGCTCGAGGACGTTCTGGTGCTGCGTGGTCCCCTCGACCGCGAGAGCCTGCACCTGACCGTCGCCCGCCTGCCCGACACCTCGGCCCAGCTCGCGTGGCTCGCGCACAACCTCCCGCGCATCGACGGGTCCGGCATCGTCTACTGCCTCACGGTCGCGGCGGCGCAGCAGGTCACGGAGCACTTGCGGGCGAGCGGGCTCGACGTGCGCGCGTACACCGGGCAGACGGACCCCACCGAGCGCGAGGCCGCCGAGGCGGACCTGCTCGCGAACCGGGTCAAGGCGCTCGTCGCGACGTCGGCGCTCGGCATGGGCTTCGACAAGGGCGACCTCGCCTTCGTGGTGCACCTCGGGGCGCCGGCGTCGCCGATCGCCTACTACCAGCAGGTCGGGCGTGCGGGCCGTGCGACCGACCACGCCGAGGTCGTCCTGCTCCCCGGCCGGGAGGACCGCGCGATCTGGGACTACTTCGCGTCGATGGCCTTCCCGCCCGCGCAGGAGGTCCGGGCGACGCTCGCCGCGCTCGAGGCCCACGGCACGCTCTCGACCGCGGCGCTCGAGACGCACGTGTCGCTGCGGCGCAACCGCCTCGAGCTCATGCTCAAGGTGCTGGACGTCGACGGCGCCGTCCGCCGGGTCACCGGCGGTTGGCAGTCGACGGGCGAGCCCTGGGAGTACGACGCCGAGCGGTACGAGCGCGTCGCCGCGGCCCGCGCCGCGGAGCAGGAGTCGATGGTCGAGTACGTGCGCGGCGAGACCTGCCGCATGGCGTTCCTGCGCCGCGCGCTCGACGACCCGGAGCTGAGCGGGCCCGACGGCGAGGCGTGGCGGTGCGGCCGGTGCGACGTGTGCGGCGGCGCGAGCGCCGGGGTCGCGCCCGACGAGGCCGAGGTCGAGGCCGCCCGCGAGCGGCTCGCGGTCCCGGGCGTCGAGGTCGAGCCGCGGAAGATGTGGCCGTCCGGGATGGCGGCGCTCGGTGTCGAGCTCAGCGGGCGGATCGCCCCCGGGGTGCAGGCGTCGGCCGGCCGCGCGGTCGCGCGGCTCGACGGCATCGGGTGGGGCGGGCTGCTGCGCGACCTCTTCGCTGCTCCGGGTGGCTCCGGCGCCGGTCAGGACCCCGACGGCGACCACGGGCCGCGCGACGACGGGCTGCCCGTCCCCCTGCGCCGCCCGGTGGTCGAGGTGCTCGACGCGTGGCACCCGGACCCCGCGCCCGCGGGCGTCGTCCTCGTCGAGTCGTCGACGCGCCCGACCCTCGTGCGTCACCTCGCGGAGGGCGTCGCCCGCCACCTCGGCGTCCCCGTCGTGGGCGTGGTGCGCCCGGTCGACGGCGTCCCGCCCGGGCGACACGACGTCAACTCCGCGCAGCGGCTCGCCGGCGTGGCGCGCCGCCTCGAGCTGGACCTGTCCCCCGCGGCAGCGGCCGGGCTGCCCGGGCGCGCGGTCCTGCTCGTCGACGACCGGACGGACTCCGGCTGGACGCTCACGGTCGCGGCGCGGCTCCTGCGTGAGGCCGGCGCCGAGGCGGTCCACCCGTTCGTGCTCGCGGTGGGCTGACGCTCCGCCGCGCGCGAGCGCCGCGAGTCCGGGGCACGGCTCCAGCACGGCTGGACCCACCGGCCCAGCCAGGGGCCGGGCGGCTTGATTGGCCGGCCCGGCAGGCCCACAGGGCTCGACCAGCCGGCCCGGCAGCGCCACACGGCTCGACCGGCTGACCCGGCAGGGCCATGAGTCCGCTAGAGGGGCACCGTCCGGGACGGGCGACGCAGCGCTCTCCCTGCGCGCGGACGCGCCGGCCTCAGAAGCGGGCGCGGACCGCCTCGCCGTGCGCGGGCAGTCCCTCGGCCTCCGCGAACGCCACGATGCGGTCGGCGACCTCGTCGAGCGCGGTCGCGTCGTACTCGATGACCTGCACGGCGCGCAGGAACGAGTGCACGCCGAGCCCGCTCGTGAAGTGCGCGCAGCCGCCGGTCGGCAGCACGTGGTTCGACCCCGCCATGTAGTCGCCCAGCGACACCGGCGAGTACGGCCCGACGAAGATCGCCCCGGCGCTCGTCACCCGGTCGGCGACCGCCGCCGCGTCCGCCGTCTGGATCTCGAGGTGCTCCGCGCCGTACGCGTTGACGACCTCGAGGCCCGCGTCGAGGTCGTCGACGAGGACGATCGCGGACTGCGGACCGGACAACGAGGTCAGCACACGCGCGGAGTGCGGCGTGCTCGGCGCCCGGTCCCCCAGCTTGGCCGCGACCGCCCCGGCGAGCTCCGCCGACGGCGTCACGAGCACCGCGGCCGCGAGCGGGTCGTGCTCGGCCTGCGAGATGAGGTCGGCCGCGACGTGCACGGCGTCCGCGGTGCCGTCGGCGAGGATCGCGATCTCCGTCGGGCCGGCCTCCGAGTCGATGCCGACGACCCCGCGCACGAGCCGCTTGGCCGCCGCGACGTAGACGTTGCCGGGCCCCGTCACGACGTCGACCGGCTCGCACAGCACGGCACCGTCGACGTCGTCGGTGCCGTCGGCGCCGTAGGCGAACATCGCGACCGCCTGCGCCCCGCCGACCGCGTAGACCTCGTCGACCCCGAGCAGCGCGCACGTCGCGAGGATCGTCGCGTTGGGCAGCCCGCCCGAGTCCTTCTGCGGCGGCGACGCGACGGCGAGCGAGCCGACGCCGGCCTCCTGCGCGGCGACGACGTTCATGATCACCGACGACGGGTACACCGCGAGGCCGCCCGGCACGTACAGGCCGACGCGGCGCACCGGCAGCCAGCGCTGGCGCACCTGCGCACCGGGGCCGAGGTCGACCGTGAAGTCGGCCGGTCGCTGCGCGGCGTGCACCTTCCGGACCCGCACGATCGTCTCGTCGATCGCGGCACGGACGTCGGGGTCGAGCCCGTCGACCGCGGCGCGGATCTCCTCGGCGGGTACGCGCAGGTGCACGGGACGCACGCCGTCGAACCGCTCGGCGAGCTCACGCAGCGCCGCGGCACCGTGCGCGCGGACGTCCGCCAGGATCGGCGCCACGGTGACCGCGGCCGTCTCGACGTCCACCTCCGCACGCGGGAGGGTGTCGAGCAGCTCGCGACGGGACAGGGTGCGACCGCGCAGGTCGATCCGGGAGATCACGTCTCGAGTGTAGTGATCCGGGCGCGCGCGTCCCTTCGTCGTCCCGCGGCCCGCGACCGGGGAGGATGGGCGCATGAGCACACGTGAGCCCACCGGTCCGCCGCCCGAGGTCGTCGCCATCGCCGACGAGGGCATCCGCCTCGGCCAGTTCCTCAAGCTCGCCGGGCTCGCCGACTCGGGCGCGCACGCGCGCGAGCTGCTCGAGGACGAGGTCGTCACCGTCAACGGCGAGCCCGAGCAGCGCCGGGGCCGTCAGCTGCGCACGGGTGACGTGGTCGTCGTCGACCTGCCCGCCGGGCCCTCGAGCGCGGTCGTCGGCTGAGGGAGTCCCCCTCCGGGTGCGGCTCAGGCGGGCGGGTCGTCCTGGCGGACCGAGCCGAGGACCCCGGTCCTCAGCTGAGGGTGGCGCTTCCCGAGTGCGGCTCAGGCCGGCAAGTCGCCCTAGCGGACCGAGCCGAGGACCCGGTCGACCGCCAGGTGCAGGACCACACGCTCGGGCTGGAACGGCCGGGGCCGGTACCGGACCGCGTACGCCTCGACCGCCTCGGCGATCTCGTCGGGGTCGCGCGAGAGCGTGATCTCGCCCTCGAGCGTGAGCCACCGGCGCCCGTCCAGCTGGCAGACCGCGGCACGCACCGGACCCGCGGCGCCGGCGATGTGGCGTGCCTTGACCGACGTGACCTTGGTCGTCACGCGGACGCGCCCGCGCCCGGCGTCCCACGTGAAGCCGACCGGGACGACGTGCGGCGAGCCGTCGGGCCGCAGCGTCGAGAGCGTCGCCAGGTGCCGTTCGGTGACGAACGCGAGCTGGTCGGGCGTGAGTGCGAGCACGAGGCGCGAGTCTAGGCGCCGGGTGCGCCGCCCGCCTCGGCACGCACCCGGAGCCGGACCTCGCCCGGGCTTACGAGCTCGGTCCCGTCGGGGTCGACGTCGTCCGGGCCTCCGGCGGCGAGCCGGCCGCCCGAGCCGACCGCGCTGACGAGCGACTCGCGCAGCGCCTCGACGTCGCCCCAGGTCAGCGTCGCACCGACCGCAGGATCGACGGCGTCCGCGCTGCGCGGGACGACGGCGAGCCCGACGTGGCCCGGGACCCCGTGCAGCACGCGCGACCCGGGCGCCGCCCCCGTGGCGCCCTCGGACGTGCCGGCGCCGCGTGCGTCCCGTTTGCCGCCGTCGGGTGAGCGGTTGGCCGTGCCGCCCCCACCCGACGCCGCCTCTCCCTCGGTCCAGCCGAGCCACGCGTGGAGGAAGTCGGCCGTCGCCGCCGGGTCGACCGAGGCCAGCCCGCTGCCGGTTACCTCGACACGCACGGGACCGACCGCCGGGAGCAGCCCACGGTAGGCGGGGAGCAGCTCGTCGAAGCGGTCGACCCACTCGTCCTCGCGCCCGGCGAGCAGCAGCCCGAGGTGGTCGAGGAACGTGTGCCAGCCCGCGCCGTAGCCGCGCGCACCGCCGCGCGTCAGCCGTCGGTGCTCGACGAGCAGCACCGAGCCTGCGCCGCGCGGGTCGACGCGGGCTTCGATCTCGCTCGGGCTCTCCCCGGGGAACGACCACGACAGCAGCAGCCGGGCCGGCGACTCGCACGCGAGCACCTCGCCGGTCGCCCGGTCGGCCGCGGCGTCGGCGCTGCCTTCGTCGGCGATGTCGAGCGTGTACGCACCGCCGACGCGCAGGTCGCCGCTGAGCCGGCCGAGCCACCGCTCGACGCGCGCCGGTTCGGTGAGCGCCGACCAGAGGTCCGTGGGCGGCACCGCGAAGGTCCGCTCGAAGCGCACCCGCGCCTCGTGTCCCTCGGCGGTGAGCAGTCCGAGCTCGTCGAGCATGCGTGACGTCATGGCCGTACCTCCTGGTCGTGGGTCGGGTCCGCGCTCCGCGCCTGCCGCAGGCCACGCGCGACCTCCGTCTCGAGCGCGTCGAGCCGCTGGTCCCAGAAGCGGCGGACGCCGCGGACCCACTGCTCGACCTCGGTGAGCGACTCTGCACGCACCGAGTACAGGCGGCGCTGGCCGTCGACGACAGACTCGACGACGCCGGCCTCGCGCAGGACGCGCAGGTGGCGGGACGCACCGGGCTGACTCACGCCGAACTCGGCTCCGACAGCCGTCGCGAGCTCGCCCGCGGTGCGTTCGCCGTCCCCGAGGAGCTCGACGAGCCGCCGCCGTACGGGGTCCCCCAGTGCATCCATCGCCTGCATGACCCGACTATTTCACTCAGAGTTATATAACGCAAGAGTCATAGACCCGCAGGATGCCCTCGCACGCCCGACCTGCTGCCCTGCCCGAGGCACGGCATTGCCCGAGGCACGGCATTGCCCGAGGCACGGCATTGCCCGAGGCACCGCCCTGCTTGAGGCACCGCCCTGCTTGAGGCACCGCCCTGCTTGAGGCACCGCCCTGCTTGAGGCACCGCCCTGCCTGAGGCGCAGCCCACGGACGCGCGCTCACGCCGGAAACTCCGGTCAGGGCGTCGCGAGGCAGCTCGGACCGAGCAGCGCCTTCAGGTCACCGAACAGCGACGGCGACCGCTCCACGCGCAGCCCCTCGTCGAGCCGCATGACCGTCGCCCGCCCCGGGCTCGTGAGCCGCAGGTGCACCTCCGTGACACCGGGGTGCGTCGAGAGCACCTCGCGCAGCCGCTCCACGACGGGCGCCGTGCACCGCGCGACGGGCAGCGTCAGGACGACCGGGGAGTCCGCCGCCGCGGACACGTCCGGGATCGACACCTCCATCGCCTGGAGCTGCATGGTCTCGTCCCGGCGCCGCACCCGGCCGCGCACGACCACGACGGCGTCCTCGGCGAGCGCGGTCGAGTACGCGAGGTACGTCTCGCCGAAGAACATGATCTCGACCGCGCCCTCCATGTCCTCGAGCGTGACGGCGGCCCACGGGTTGCCCTGCTTCGACATCTTCCGCTGCAGCGACGTGACGAGGCCGGCGACGACGACCGTCGAGCCGTCCGGGCGGGCCTCGTCGGCGTTGAGCGTCGCGATCGACACGTCCGCCGCGGCCGCCAGCACGTGCTCGAGCCCCGAGAGCGGGTGGTCCGAGACGTAGAGCCCGAGCATCTCGCGCTCGAACTGCAGCCGCTGCTTCTTGTCCCAGTCCGGCAGGTCCGGGATCACGACCGAGAAGCCCGGTCCCTCGTCGTCACCGCCGAGGTCGGCGAAGAGGTCGAACTGCCCCTCGGCCTCCTTGCGCTTGACGCCGATGACCGAGTCGACGGCCTGCTCGTGCACGAGCAGCAGCGCTCGGCGCGCGTGGCCGAGCGAGTCGAACGCGCCCGCCTTGATGAGCGACTCGATGGTCCGCTTGTTGCAGACGACCGCCGGCACCTTGTCGAGGAAGTCGGTGAAGGACGTGAACGCGCCCTTCTCCTCGCGCGTGCGCACGATCGCGTCGACGACGTTCGCGCCGACGTTGCGCACCGCGGTCAGGCCGAAGCGGATGTCGACGCCCACGGCGGTGAAGTTGGCCGACGAGGAGTTCACGTCGGGCGGCAGGACCGTGATGCCCATGCGCCGGCACTCGCCGAGGTACAGCGCCGACTTGTCCTTGTCGTCGCGCACGCTCGTGAGCAGCGCGGCCATGTACTCGGTCGGGTAGTTCGCCTTGAGGAACGCCGTCCAGTAGGACACGACGCCGTACGCCGCGGAGTGCGCCTTGTTGAACGCGTACCCGGCGAACGGGACCAGCACGTCCCACACCGCCTGGATGGCCTTGTCGGAGTAGCCCCGCTCGCGGCACCCGGCCTGGAAGGGGATGAACTCCTTGTCGAGCACCTCCTTCTTCTTCTTGCCCATCGCGCGGCGCAGCAGGTCGGCCTGGCCGAGCGTGTAGCCCGCGAGCTTCTGCGCGGCGCGCTGGACCTGCTCCTGGTACACGATCAGGCCGTGCGTGATGCCGACGACCTCCTCGAGCGGCTCGGCGAGCTCGGGGTGGATGGGCTCGATCTGCTGCAGGCCGTTCTTGCGCAGCGCGTAGTTGATGTGCGAGTTCATGCCCATCGGGCCCGGGCGGTAGAGCGCGATGACGGCCGAGATGTCCTCGAAGTTGTCGGGGCGCATCTGGCGCAGCAGGGACCGCATCGGGCCGCCGTCGAGCTGGAACACCCCGAGCGTGTCGCCGCGCCCGAGCAGCTCGTAGGTCGGCGGGTCGTCGAGCGCGACCTCCTCGATGAGGATCGGGTCCTTGCCGTTCATCTCGATGTTCTCGAGCGCGTCGTCGAGGATCGTGAGGTTGCGCAGCCCGAGGAAGTCCATCTTGATCAGGCCGAGGGCCTCGGACGACGGCTGGTCGAACTGCGTGATGATCGCGCCGTCCTGCGGGCGGCGCATGATCGGGATGATGTCGAGCAGCGGCTCGCTCGACATGATGACGCCGGCCGCGTGCACGCCCCACTGGCGCTTGAGGTTCTCCAGGCCGCGCGCGGTCTCCAGGACCCGCTGGGCCTCGGGGTCCGCCTGCACGACCTGCCGGAACTCCTCGGCCTCGGCGTACCGCGGGTCGTCCGGGTTGTAGATGCCCTTGAGCGAGATGTCCTTGCCCATGACCGCGGGCGGCATCGCCTTGGTGAGCTTCTCCCCCATCGCGAACGGGAAGCCCAGCACGCGCGAGGCGTCCTTGAGGGCCTGCTTCGCCTTGATCGTGCCGTAGGTGACGATCTGCGCGACGCGGTCCTCGCCGTACTTCTCGGTCACGTACCGGATGACCTCGCCGCGCCGGCGCTCGTCGAAGTCGACGTCGACGTCGGGCCACGAGACGCGCTCGGGGTTGAGGAAGCGCTCGAAGATCAGGCCGTGCTCGAGCGGGTCGAGCTCGGTGATGCCCATCGCGTACGAGGCCATCGACCCGGCCGCGGAGCCACGGCCCGGTCCGACGCGGATGCCCTGGTCCTTGGCCCAGTTGATGAAGTCGGCGACGACGAGGAAGTAGCCGGAGAACCCGAGCTGCGTGATGACGCCGGTCTCGTAGTCGGCCTGCTTGCGCACGTCGTCGGGGATCGCGCCCTTGTACCGGCGCTGGAGGCCCGACTCGACCTCCTTGATGAACCACGACTGCTCGTCCTCGCCCGGCGGCACCGGGAAGTTCGGCATGTAGTTGGCGTTGGTGTTGAACTCGACCTCGCACTGCTCCGCGATGCGCAGCGTGTTGTCGCACGCCTCGGGGAGCTCGGCCCACTTGCGCCGCATCTCCTCGGCGGACCACAGGTAGAACTGGTCGGTGTCGAACTTGAAGCGGTCGGGGTCCGCGAGCGTCGAGCCCGACTGGACGCACAGCAGCACCTCGTGCGCGTGGCTGTCCTCGTGGCGCGTGTAGTGCAGGTCGTTCGTCGCGACGAGCGGCGCGTCGATGACCTCGGCGAGCCGGCGCAGGTCCTTGATGACCCGCTGCTCGATCTCGAGCCCGTGGTCCATCAGCTCGACGTAGAAGTACTCCTTGCCGAAGATGTCCTGGAACTCGCCCGCGGCCCGCACGGCCTCGTCGAACTGCCCGAGCCGCAGGCGCGTCTGCACCTCGCCCGACGGGCAGCCGGTGGTGGCGATGAGGCCCTTCGAGTACCGGCTCAGCAGCTCGCGGTCCATGCGCGGCCACTTGCCCATCTGGCCCTCGAGCGACGCGAGCGAGCCGAGCCGGAACAGGTTGTGCATGCCCTCGGTGGTCCGGGACAGGATCGTCATGTGCGTGTACGCGCCGCGCGCCGAGACGTCGTCGCTCGCCTGGTGCGCCTCGCCCCACCGCACGCGGGTCTGGTCGAACCTGCTGGTCCCGGGCGTCAGGTACGCCTCGATGCCGATGATCGGCTTGATGCCGTGCGCCTTGGCGCGCGACCAGAAGTCGAACGCGCCGAACAGGTAGCCGTGGTCGGTGATCGCCATGGCCGTCTGGCCCAGACGCTCGGCCTCGGTGAAGAGGTCCTCGACGCGGGCCGCACCGTCGAGCATCGAGAACTCGGTGTGTGCGTGGAGGTGGACGAAGTCAGATCCTCCAGAAGCCATGCGGGCCATCCTAGGTCGTCCCGCCGACACCTCCGGCGGGTCGCGAGCGTGTCGCGGGGTGGCCTCCCGCACACCCGCGCCACCGCCGCGCGGCCGCCTCCCCCGCTGCGGCGCGTCGACCCGGCGTGTCGCGGGACGACCGCGTCGCGCGCCGCTCGTCGACGGACGCCGCGGTCAGCGGAAGCCGTCGCCGAGGACCTCGAGCGCGCGCGCGAGGTCGTCCGGGTAGGAGCTCGTGAGCTCGAGCCAGGTGCCGCTCGTCGGGTGGTCGAAGCCCAGCCGCATCGCGTGCAGCCACTGCCGTGTCAGCCCGGTGCGGGCCGCGAGGGTCGGGTCGGCGCCGTAGGTCAGGTCGCCGACGCACGGGTGGCGCAGGGCCGCGAAGTGCACGCGGATCTGGTGCGTGCGCCCGGTCTCGAGGTGCACCTCCACGAGCGAGGCCGAGGGCAGCATCTCCAGCACCTCGTAGTGGGTGACCGACGGCTTGCCGTCCGCGACGACCGCGAACTTCCAGTCGGAGCTCGGGTGCCGTCCGATCGGCGCGTCGATCGTGCCCGTGGTCGGCTCCGGGTGACCCTGCACGAGCGCGTGGTAGACCTTCTCGACGGTGCGTTCCTTGAACGCCCGCTTGAGCACCGTGTAGGCGTACTCGCTCTTCGCGACGACCATGAGGCCCGACGTCCCGGCGTCGAGCCGGTGCACGATGCCCTGCCGCTCGGCGGCGCCCGACGTCGAGATCCGGTACCCGGCGGCGGCGAGCGCGCCCACGACCGTCGGACCCTCCCACCCCGGCGAGGGGTGGGCCGCGACGCCGACCGGCTTGTCCACGACCACGAGGTCGTCGTCGTCGTGCACGATGCGCATGCCCGGGACCGGCTCGGGCACGACCTCGACGGCAGCGGCCTCGCGCTCGTCGGGGATCTCGACCTCGAGCCACGACCCGGCGTGCAGCCGGTCCGACTTGCCGGCCTCGCGTCCGTCGACCCGGACGGCTCCCGCGCCGGCGAGCTCGGCGGCGCGCGTGCGTGAGAAGCCGAGCAGTCGCGCCAGCGCGGCGTCGACCCGCTCGCCGGCGAGCCCGTCCGGCACCGGGAGGGAGCGCGTCTCAGCCATCGGTGCGCACGGGGCCGTCGAGCGGGCCGGCGGCCGTCGCGGGCGCGACGTGGGTCCCGGCGGCGGGCTGGTCGGGCGCCGTCGCCGTCCCGTCCTCGCGGGCGGCCCCGGCCCCCGTCCCCGGCGCGTCGGGCGCAGGCGCGGCGTTCTCGCGCGTGCCGTCGAGCGCGATGCCCCGCACCGCGAGCAGCATGATGAGCCCCGCGGCGCCGACGATCGCGATGTCGGCGACGTTCCCCACGAACACGTTCCCGTACGCGATGAAGTCGACGACGTGACCGCGCGCGACGCCCGGCTCGCGGAAGAACCGGTCGACCAGGTTCCCCAGCGCGCCGCCCAGCAGGAGGCCGAACGCGACCGCCCAGCCGCGCGACCCGAGCCGGCGCGAGGCACGGATCACGACCACCACGACGACGGTCGCGACGAGCGTCAGCAGCCAGGTCTGGCCGTTCGCGATCGACAGCGCCGCGCCCGGGTTGAACACCAGGCGCAGCCCCAGGAGGTCGCCGACGAGGGGGATCCGCTCGGTCTCGCTCAGCTCCCGCAGAGCGACGACCTTCGTCAGCTGGTCGAGCGCGAGGACCCCGACCGTCAGGCTCGTGAGCAGCACGAGCAGTCGACGCCGGTGGGCCGGGTCGGTGCGGTCAGGGGTCGGCTCTACCTCGGGCGTCGTGGACATCGAGGACGAGTCTACGGGCGCGTCAGCGACGCTCCTCGCGCTGCTTGCACTCGACGCACAGCGACGCGCGCGGGAACGCCTGCACGCGAGCCTTGCCGATCGCCTTGCCGCACGACTCGCACGTGCCGAACGTGCCGGCCGAGATGCGCGCGAGCGCGTGGCTCGACTGGGTCAGCAGGTCGCGCGTGTTGTTGACGAGCGTGAGCTCCTGCTCGCGCTCCAGCGCACTCGACCCGGAGTCGGCCTGGTCGTCGCCGGCGCCGTCGCCCGAGTTGCGCAGAAGGTCGGACAGCTCGGCGTCCGCGGCGCTGAGCTCCGCGGTCAGCCGGTCGACGTCGCCGATCAGCTCGTCGGCGACCGCCTGCACCTCACGAGCGGTCCAGGGCTTCTCGCCGTCCCGGACCGGGAAGCCGCGGACCGCCTTGGCGAGGTCCGGAAAGTCGTGCGATGCGGTCGTCGTGCCGACCGAGTCCTTGATGGCCACGAGCACCCTCTCGTTGTGAGTCACGCGAGACTATGCGCCCGAGTCAGCACGCACAACACACCACGCCGGTCGACGGACCGGACGTGGTGTGCTGTGGGCAGAGCTGCTGGTCAGAGGGTGCGACCCTCGCCCACCGGCTGGGCGTTCTGACCACTGCGCGGCGGGAGCGCCGAGCCGCGGTTGTCGAGGTCCCCGAGCAGGTTCTCGAGGTAGCTCTTGAGGCGCGTGCGGTAGTCGCGCTCGAAGACCCGGAGCTCGTCGATCTTGCGCTCCAGCAGGGACCGCTCCTGCTCGAGCTGACCGAGGGTGCGGGCCGACGTCTCCTCGGCCTCGCGCACGATCCGGGCGCCCTGCGACTTGGCCTCGGAGATGAGCCGGTCGCTCTCCTCCTGGCCGCTGCGCACGTAGTCGTCGTGCAGCTTCTGCGCGAGGGCCAGCATGCCCGTCGCGGACTCCGGCTCGTTGGGCCGGCCCTGCTGGACGGGGGCCACGGCCACCGGCGCGGGAGCGATCGGCGCCGCGACGACCTGGCGCTCCGGCTCGGGCTCGGGCAACGGCTTCGGCGCGGGGGCCGCCTGCTGCGCACCCGCCCGGCTCAGCTCCGCGATCCGGCGCTCGGCCGCCGCGAGCTTCGTCTTGAGGTCGTCGTTCTCGCCCTGGAGGTCCCGGAGGGTGTTGACGACCTCGTCGAGGAAGTCGTCGACCTCGTCCTGGTCGTACCCCTCTCTGAACTTGGTCGCCTGGAACTTCTTGTTCAGGACGTCGTCTGCGGTCAGCAGTGCCATCGTCGTCACCTCTTCGGTCGCACTTGGTCAAGCCGGTGGGCAGTCCACCGACCGCCTCGGCTCACGGTAGCGGACATTGCGGGACGAGCACGCGACCCGCCACGCCCACCCAGGACGTGCGGTCGCGCGGGTCGCCGACGAACCGGACGAACCGGACACGCGGCCGACCCGTGGTGGTCAGATGCGGCTCAGGACAGCCATCAGCACGTAGCACGCGAGCATCAGGACCAGGAACGCGAGGTCCAGGCGCACGGTCCCGATGGTCAGTGGGGGCAGGACGCGCCGCAGCGCGCGCAGCGGCGGGTCGGTGACCGTGTAGGTCGCCTCCGCCACGACGAGAGCGACACCGCGCGGCCGCCACTCGCGCGCGAAGAACTGCACCCAGTCCAGCACGAGCCGGATCAGGAGCAGGATGACGAAGACGAAGACGACGAGGTACAGCAGGTCGGCGACGAAGGACACGCGTCAGCTCTGGTTGAAGAAGCCGGTGCGGACCGGCTCGACGGGCGCGGGCTGCTCCTCGCCGGTCACCTCGACGTGCGCCGGCGACAGCAGGAACACCTTGTTGGTGACCCGCTCGATCGCCCCGTGCAGCCCGAAGATGAGGCCGGCGGAGAAGTCGACGAGCCGCTTGGCGTCCGCCTCGTCCATGTCGGAGAGGTTCATGATCACGGGCGTGCCCTCACGGAACGCCTCGCCGATCTTGCGCGCGTCGTTGTACGAGCGCGGGTGGATCGTCGTGATCCGGCGCAGCTCACCCGTCTCCGGGTGCACGTCGTGCGCCGGTGCCACCGACCGCGTCGCCGTCGGGCGGTGCAGCGGTGTCACCTGGGCCTCGTACTCGTGCGCCACGTCGGCCTCCAGGTCGTCGTACTCGTCGACGTACTCCTCGTGCTCGCCCCGGTCGTCGGCGAGGCCGAGGTACAGCATCGTCTTGCGCAGTGCTCCGGCCATCGCGGTCTCCCCATCCCCCGAACTGATCTGTCCAGCGACTTTCACGCTAGCAACGTCGGAGGATCGTGACCCCGCGACACGCGCGGCGCCTCTCGACTTACCGTAGATCACCCGAGATCACCCGGACGAGCGAACCACCCCCGCGAACCTGCCCGTGGTCGTGCCGCCGCGGGTCGCGCGCCGGTGCGAGAAGAACCGCGCGTCGCGCACCGTGCACGCGTCGATGCTGGTCACGTCGCCGACACCGGCCCGGGTGAGCACCGCGCACGCCCCGGCGGGCAGGTCGAGCGCGGGGGTCCCCCACGCGGTCGTCGCCCAGGTCTCGGGAACCGCTGCCGCGACCTGCGCGCGCAGCTCGGCGGGCACCTCGTACTCGGCCCCGCTGACCGCGGGGCCCACGACGGCCCGGACGTGCTCGAGGCGGGCGCCGGCGGCGGTCAGCGCCCGCACCGCCGCCTCGAGCACCCCGCGCTCGAGGCCCTGCCGACCGGCGTGCGCCACACCGACGACGCCCACGACGGCGTCGGCGAGCAGGACCGGCACGCAGTCGGCGACCAGCACCCCGAGCCCGACGCCCGGGCGCGCGGCGACGAGGGCGTCCGCGACGCCGACCTCGACCTGCCCGGGAGCCGGCTCGTGCTCGAGCGTGAGGACGTCCGCACCGTGGACCTGCGCGGCGAACGCGACGCGACCGCCGAGCCACCGCTCGACGCGCCCGCGGTTGACGAGCACCCGGTCGGGGTCGTCGCCGACGTGCAGCCCGAGGTCGAGCGAGTCCCACGGGGCGGAGCTCGCCCCGCCCGTGCGGGTCGTGAAGCCGGCACGGACGCCGGGGCCCAGGTCGACCTCGAGCACGTCGACCGCGTGCGCGCCCACCCGTGCGGCTACTTGAGGAAGTCGGGGACGTCCAGGTCCTCGCTCGGGCGGCGCGTCACGCGCTCCTCCTCGAACACGCGCGGGACCTCGAGCTGGCCGGTCGCCGGCGCGGGCTCGTGCTCGCTCGCGAGGAACGCCGGGACCTGGCGCGGCGCGGCGTGCACCGGCGCCGAGCCCACGCGCACGACGTCGTCGTCCGTGGGGACCGGTCGCGGGGCGGCGTGCGACGGGACCGTCACCGGCGGCGCGAGCCGCGGCGGCGCCGAGCTCCCGCTCACCTGGCCGAGCCCGCGGGACTCGCGCCGCACGACCGGGGAGCCGCCGTCGAAGCCGGCCGCGATCACCGTGACGCGCACCTCGTCGCCGAGGGCGTCGTCGATCACGGCGCCGAAGATGATGTTGGCCTCGGGGTGCGCGGCCTCCTGGACGAGGCGCGCGGCCTCGTTGATCTCGAACAGGCCGAGGTCGGAGCCGCCCTGGATCGACAGCAGCACGCCGTGCGCGCCGTCGATGCTGGCCTCGAGCAGCGGGGAGGAGATCGCGAGCTCGGCCGCCTGCACGGCGCGGTCCTCGCCACGCGCGGAGCCGATGCCCATGAGCGCCGAGCCGGCGCCCTGCATGACGGACTTCACGTCGGCGAAGTCGAGGTTGATCAGGCCCGGGGTCGTGATGAGGTCGGTGATGCCCTGGACGCCCGAGAGCAGCACCTGGTCCGCCGAGTGGAACGCGTCGAGCACCGAGACGGACCGGTCCGAGATCGACAGGAGCCGGTCGTTCGGGATGACGATGAGCGTGTCGACCTCGGCGCGCAGCGCGTCGATGCCGGAGTCTGCCTGCACGGAGCGGCGCCGACCCTCGAAGGTGAACGGGCGCGTGACGACACCGATGGTCAGGGCGCCGAGCGAGCGGGCGATCCGGGCGACGACCGGCGCGCCACCGGTCCCGGTGCCGCCGCCCTCGCCCGCGGTGACGAACACCATGTCCGCGCCGCGCAGGACGTCCTCGATCTCCTCCGCGTGGTCCTCGGCGGCCTTCTTGCCGACCTCGGGGTCCGCGCCGGCGCCGAGGCCGCGCGTGAGCTCGCGGCCCACGTCGAGCTTGACGTCGGCGTCCGACATGAGGAGCGCCTGGGCGTCCGTGTTGATGGCGATGAACTCGACACCCTTGAGGCCGACCTCGATCATGCGGTTGACGGCGTTGACGCCGCCACCGCCGATGCCGACGACCTTGATGACCGCCAGGTAGTTCTGCGGAGCTGCCACGGTGGGTGCCTCTCGTTGTGCGCCAGTGCTGCGGGTGTGCGGAGCCGGGATCTGACCCCTGCACCCGCCGAAACCTTCACCCTCTACTAGAGGGTTATAGTTATGTCAGGTGCTTCTTGTCGTGACGGTAGGTGCGTCGCGCGCCGGGATCAACGACCACCCCGGGCGTGTCGGCGATGTCGCGGCCGTCACCGGGTGATCGGCAGCGTCGGGGCGGACACGTCGAACACCGCGGCGCCCGCGCTCGTCGGCGCCGCGCGCAGCGCCTGCAGCACCGCGATCTTGAGCGCCGTCTCGTGCGCGCTCCCCCACACGACCTCCGCGCCGTCGCGCAGCACCATCGACACCGTGTCCTGCGTCTCCGCCGACACCTCCCCGACCTGCCCGAGCAGGTCCGGCGGCAGCGCCTCGAGCACGGCGAGCACGGCCCGCAGCGTGCGGGCGTCGCCCACCGGGACCCGCACCACGGGCAGCCCCTCGGGCGGGACGTCGACACGCCCGACCTGGATGCCCTCCATGTCGAGCAGCGCGAAACCCGCGACGGGACCGTCCGGGGCGGCCGCCGAGGTCGACGGCGGCTCGGGGACCGCGGCGACGGGCTCGCGCGACACGAGCTCGACCACGAGGCCGCGCGGCCAGTCGCGCAGCACGCGCGCCTCGCGCACGCCCGGCACCTGGAGGACGTCGTCGCGCAGCGCCACGGTGTCGAGGCGCGGGAGCGGGGTGCCCGTACGGCCGCCGACGACCGCGGCGACCTGGTCGACCGCCACGACCGTGCCCGCCCCGGAGATCGCGACCCGCGCCGGGTCGAGCGCGAGGACCGGCGAGAGCAGCAGGAGCCACGCGAGCGCGCCGACCGCGACGAGCGCGCTCGCACCGATCACGACCTGACGCACCGCGAGCCGGCGGCGCGCCCGCGCCCGCTCCGCGAACCGCTCGGCGGACCGCTCCGAGACGACGGAGGCCCGCACGGGCAGCGAGAAGCCGCGCCGGCCGGCCGTGTACGTCGTCACGGTCGGCGCGTGCGGGTCGAGGACCTGGGGCTGGCCCCCGGTGTCGGGGGCGCGCTCCCGCACGGGCCGCGGACCCGAGGGCCGCAGCGGCGTCGGGACGGTCCGGTGCTCGCCCGTCGCGCGGGGCTCGCCGGACGCCGTGCGCTGCGGGCCCGTCGACGGGCGCGGCTCGCCGGACGCGGTGCGCTGGGGGCCCTGTCTCAAATACACAACTCCGAGCCCACGAGACCGTCACCT
>NZ_JBFTER010000072.1:0-23976 GCF_047229345.1 Cellulomonas jepli
CGGCGGGCTCCGGCACCGGCGCGGGCGACGCGCTGGCCCGGACGCTCGTGCAGCAGGCCGGGCTGACCCGCCGGCTGCTCGGCGACCTCGGCGGCGCGCCCCCGGTCGCGCACGTCGTCCCGGGGCCCGTGACGTCGTTCGGCGCGCTGTCGCAGCAGAGCGTCGTGGCGAGCTCGTCCGGGACGGTCGGCGAGGCGCTCGGGGACCTCGACCCGGCGACGACCCGGCTGCTCGACGACGCGGGGGTCGTGGCCGGCACCCCGGTGCCCGACGCGCAGGCACGGCTCGAGGCGCACCTGGACTCCCTCGGAGCACGGGCCCTCGCGCACGCGCACGACCCGGGGTTCCAGCACGCGCTCGAGGCGCTCGTCGAGTCCGGCGAGCTCACGGTCGCGGTCGCGGGCGCGCCGGACCTCGCGGCGCCGCCGAGCCTGCCTCCGCCCGCGGCGGTGGACCCGGGGACCGCGCCGGACGTCGACGTGCAGGGCCGGATCCGGCCCCTCGGCATCGGTGACCTCAAGGTCGTCCGGCAGACCCTGCTGGCCTACGAGCCGGGCGAGGTCGCCTCGATCGAGAACGTGCTCGCGCGCGAGCAGAAGTCCCGGGTGCACCGCGCGCTGCACCGCACCCAGACGTCTCTCCTGGAGTCCGTGGAGCGCACGGAGGAGCTCGAGCGCGACACCCAGACCACGGACCGCTTCGAGCTCAAGCGCGAGACCGCGAGCACGGTCAAGGAGGACATGAGCGTGCGCGCGGGGCTCCAGGTCACCGCGTCGTACGGGCCGGTCGTCGCGTCGGCGTCGGGGGAGTTCGCGTACTCGACGGCGCGCGAGGACAGCGAGAAGGCGTCGAGCGTGTTCGCGCACGACGTGGTCGACCGCACGATCACGCGTGTCCAGGTCCGCACGCTCACGTCGCGCACCACGACCACGACGGACGAGCTCGAGGAGACCAGCACCCACGGGGTGGACAACTCGGCGGGTGCGGAGCACGTCGTCGGCGTCTACCGCTGGGTCGACAAGCGCTACCGCGCGCAGGTCCACGACTACGGCTCTCGGCTCATGCTCGAGCTCGTCGTCCCGGAGCCGGCCGCGTTCCTGCGCGCGGTCCGCGCGAACGCGCGGGTCGAGGTCGACGCGACCCCGCCGGCGCCGTTCGTGAACGACCTGACGCCGTTCCTGCCGCCCGCGCAGTGGACGCAGCTGAGCGCGGCCGACCTCACGGAGCAGAACTACGTCCGGTACGCCGCCCGGTACGGCGCGACCGGCGTCGCGCCGCCGCCGCCCGCGACCGTGCACGTGAGCGTGAGCGTCGTGAAGGAGGCGATGGAGAACGGGGTGTCGGCCGCGGTGACCGCGGACGGGCTCGTGGTCCCGGAGGACTACCGCATGACGTCGCACCGGGTCGCGGTCTCGGCCCTGTGGGTCAACTACCCCAAGCTCACGGTCCAGGTCGGCGAGCAGATCTACGCCGTCCTCAACGACTCGAGCGACGGCAACTCGTTCCTGACGAGCCGGCCGCACGTCCCCGTCGGGGGCACGAGCGTCGCGACGCTCGGGCCGGTCGGCGGTCAGGTGCCGGTCAGCGTCGCCGCGTACGACCTGCACGCGTTCGCCCTCAACGTGCAGGGCGCCTGCACGCGGCAGGACAGCGCGCTCGCGAAGTGGCGGCTGCAGACGTACGACAAGATCCACGCCGCGTACCGGGCGCTCCAGGCGACCTACGACGAGAAGGTCGCGGCGGCGACCCGTGCCGCGCAGGACGAGGGCGTCCTCGGGCAGAGCCCGGCGGCGAACCGGGAGACCGAGCGCAACGAGCTGAAGAAGCTGTGCATCACGATGCTGACCGGCCAGCACTTCGGGCAGTTCCAGGCCGTGACGGCGCCGCCCGACGCGCCCGTGCACCACCCCGAGGTCGACGTCCTCGAGGCGCTCCGCGAGGGGCCCGTCGTCCAGTTCTTCGAGCAGGCCTTCGAGTGGGAGCAGATGACCTGGTTGCTCTACCCGTACTTCTGGGGGAGCAAGGCGACGTGGGTGGAGCTGCAGCGGCTGCGCGACCCCGACCCGGAGCTCGTGCAGTTCCTCACCGCGGGGTCGTGCCGCGTCGTCCTGCCGGTGCCTCCCGCGTACGCCGACGCCGTCCTGTACCTGCTGAGCGCGCCCGGCGGCGACCTCGCGTCGCGCGTGTGGCGGGGCGGGGACCCGCCGACGCTCGACTCGCCGCTGTACGTCTCGCTCGCCGAGGAGCTCCGCGCGCGGACCGACGACCTCGCCGGCGCGGTGCCCGAGGGTGAGCCCTGGGAGTTCACGCTCCCGACGACGCTCGTGTGGCTCCAGCCGGACGGCACGCTGCCCGTGTTCCCGTGAGCGGTTCCCGGCTCGCGGGGGACGACGACGACTACCTCGACGAGGAGGAGCGCCGGCGCGAGTCGCTGCGCAAGCAGGAGGACGCGGTGCGGCGCCGGCTCACGCCCGACTGGTTCACCGAGCGTCGTGGGGAGCTGTGCCTGCCGCCCGGCGGGGTCCGGGTCGCGGTCGTGGGCGGCGGCTTCGCCGGGCTCATGGCGGCGTGGTACCTCGACCGGTGCGGCGTCGACGTGACGGTGTTCGAGGCGGCGTCCCGGATCGGCGGCCGCGTGGTCACCGACCGCACGTTCGTGCGTCCGCACGTGATCGAGGCCGGCGCCGAGCTGATCGGCGAGAACCACCCCCTGTGGATGCTGCTGGCCACGCGCCTGGGGCTCACGCTCGACCCGGTGACCGAGTACCCGGACGGACGGCTGCGGTTCCGCGGCCGGGACGTGGTGGGTGCCGACCGCGCGGCTATGGAGACGGAGGTGCTGGAGCTGCAGCGCGCGCTCGGCGCGCTCGCGGTGACGCTGAGCGAGACGGAGCCGTGGCTCGACCGCCGCGCCGCGGCGTGGGACGCGGTCTCCGTGGCGTCGGCCCTCGGGACGCTGCGCGGCGGACGGCCGCCCGGCCCGCTCGCGCGCCGGTGGTTCGAGTTCACGCTCGGCAACGACAACTGCGCACCGATCGACCGGCAGAGCTTCCTGGGGCTGCTCAGCTCGGTCAGCGCCGCGCGGATGGGCAGCACGCCGCGCGGGATGCTGGGCTACTGGCTCTCGACCGAGACGCACCGCTGCCGCGGGGGCAACGACCTGCTCGGCACCCGGCTCGCGGACGGGCTGACGGTCCGGCGCGAGACCGTGGTGACGCAGGTGCAGGTGCGCCCGTCGTTCCGGCGGGCCGTGGCGGTGGTCTCGGAGCTGCCTCCCGCCCGGGGACCCGAGCTGTGGGGCCCGGGCGGCCGCCCGGGGCCGCGCGTCGAGCGCTTCGACTTCGCGGTGCTGACGGCGCCGCCGACGGTCTGGGCGGGCATCCGGTTCGACCCGCCGTTCCCCGCCGCCCCGCGCATGCTCGTGCACGGCCCCGCGGTGAAGTTCCTGACCCGCTACCCGACGCGCTTCTGGGAGCGGCAGCGCCCGCCCGAGCAGTTCCCGGCCGCGCGCGCGGACGACGTGGGCTCGGTCTGGGAGGGCACCGACAACCAGGGGCCGCAGCGCACGCCCGTCGACCCGGACGCCGGCGGCGGGCCGTACGCGCTGTCGGTCTTCTCGGGCGGCGGGTTCGTGCAGGCGGTCGGGGACTACCCGGCGAAGCTCGCGGCCCTGTTCCCGCACGGCCGGCCGGGCCCGCCGCCCGCGACCCTGTGGTGCGACTGGCCGACGACGCCCTACGTCATGACCGGGTACGCCGTCCCGGCGCGCGGCCAGGCGTCGACGGTCTTCCCGG
This sequence comes from Cellulomonas jepli, assembly GCF_047229345.1. Taxonomy (NCBI): domain Bacteria; kingdom Bacillati; phylum Actinomycetota; class Actinomycetes; order Micrococcales; family Cellulomonadaceae; genus Cellulomonas; species Cellulomonas jepli. Next base: position 3,795 of record NZ_JBFTER010000072.1, read on the forward strand.
CGCAGCTCCGGCCGCACGAGGGGGCGCTGTACTTCGCCGGCGAGCAGACCTCGTCGGGCTTCTTCGGGTACATGGAGGGCGCCCTGCAGTCCGGCGCGCGAGCGGCGCGGGACATCGTGCAGCGCGTGGTCGTCGCGTGCCCCCGCGGGACCCGGCTCGCGCGCGCCGTGCCCGGCTCGCCGCCGGACGGTGCCGGGGGGTAGGGGACCCCTTGTGGTGGTCACGCCTGGCAGAGTAGTTTGCAACGCAAAGCACTCTGCAGATCAGGGAGACGACCCGATGGCACCCGACGACGCGACCGACGAGCCGCTCGACCTCGCGGAGAGCCTCGCGATCATCCAGGCGCAGCGCACCCGCGTCCGCGACCAGGTGGCGCCCGACCCGCGCATCCTCTTCGGTGCGTGGGGCCTCGCCTGGTTCGTCGGCTACCTCGTCCTGTGGGCGTCCGCGAGCAGCGAGCCGTCCGGCCACCCGGACGGGACGGCGTTCGCGGTCTTCGGGGTGCTCCTGAGCGGGGCGCTCGCGGCGACGATCGCGCACATCGCGCGCCGCTCCGCAGGCGTCCGGGGGGCCAGCGCGCGCTCGGGCGCCATGTTCGGGTGGACCTGGACGATCGGCTTCAGCGCGGTCGTGCTCACGATGATCGGCCTCACCCGGGCCGGCGCGAGCTGGGAGGTCCTCGCGCTCGGCTGGAACGCCCTCTCGGCGCTCGTCGTCGGCGTCCTCTACGCGGCCGGTGCGGCCATGTGGGAGGACTGGCGGATGTTCCTGCTCGGCGCCTGGATCGCCCTCGTCGCCGGGGCCACGACGCTGCTCGGGGTGCCCGGCTCCTACCTGCTGATGGCGCTCGCGGGCGGCGGCGGGATGCTGACCGCCGCGACGGTCGCGCACGTGGCCCGGCGGAAGGGCGGCTGGTGATCGACGACGACCTCGACCCGGTCATCCACGCGCAGTCCCGCCTGCGGGTCGTCGCGACGCTGGCCGCGATGCCGCGGGGCGACCGGGTCTCGTTCCCCAAGCTCCAGCGCCTGCTCGACATGACCGCCGGGAACCTCTCGACCCACGTGCGCAAGCTCGAGGAGGCCGAGTACGTCCTGGTCACGAAGACCCACGAGGGCCGGACCCCGGCCACCTACCTCGAGCTGACGAGCACCGGGCGCCACGCGTTCGAGCGCTACTCACGCCGGCTCACCGACCTCCTCAAGGGAGCGCAGTCATGAACCACGTGGTGCAGGTCGAGGGGGTCACACGCCGGTTCGGTGCCGTGACCGCGCTCGACGACGTGTCGCTCGACGTCCACGAGGGCGAGCTCGTCGGGCTGCTCGGGCCGAACGGCGCGGGCAAGACGACGGTGCTGAGCCTCGTCAGCGGGATCCGGAAGCCCGACGCGGGGCAGATCCGGCTGTTCGGCCGCGACCCCCGCGACGCGGCCGCGCGCCTCGGCCTCGGCACGACGCCGCAGGAGACCGGGCTGCCGCCGACGCTCAAGGTCGGCGAGGTCGTCGACCTCGTCGCCGGGCACTACCCGGACCCGATGCCGCGCTGCGAGGTGCTCGAGCGGTTCGGCATCGGCGACCTCGCGGGACGGCAGACCGGCGGGCTCTCGGGCGGCCAGAAGCGCCGGCTCGCCGTCGCGCTCGCGCTCGTGGGGCGCCCCCGGCTCGTGCTGCTCGACGAGCCGACCACCGGGCTCGACGTCGAGGCCCGGCACGTGCTCTGGGACGCGCTCCGGCAGTACCACGCGGACGGCGCGACGGTCCTGCTCACGAGCCACTACCTCGAGGAGATCGAGGCGCTCGCGCAGCGGGTCGTCGTGATCGGCGAGGGCCGCGTGCTCGCGGACGACTCGCTCGCCGCGGTCCTCGACCTCGTGGCCGTGCGGCGCGTCCTGGTCTCGGTGCCCGAGCACGCCGCCGGGGCGCTCAGCGGGATCCCGGGGGTCGTCGGCGCCGAGCGCGACGGGGACCGCTGGACCCTCCTCGCGTCCGACGCCGACGCCGTGGTCCGCACCCTGGTGCGCGACGACGTGCCGTTCAGCGGGCTCGAGGTCCGCGGCGCCTCGCTCGAGGAGGCCTTCCTCGCGCTCACCGGGGGCGAGCCCGCCCGCGACGGCGCCCGCACCGCCGGCCCGTCCGGCACCGCCCGCACCTCCGGCGACGCGACCCCGTCCGACGCCGTCACCCAGGGAGCCCCGCGATGACCACCACGACGCTCGCCCCGCGCACCGCGCTGCACCTCACGCTCCTGCACGCGCGCTTCCAGTTCCTCGAGACGGTCCGCGTGCCCATCGCGGTCATCGGCAACCTCCTGTTCCCGTCGCTCGCGATGTTCTTCTTCGTGGTGCCGCAGCCCGAGGTGTCCCAGAACCCGGGGATCGCGACGGCCGCGGCCGCGCAGCTCGCGACGTTCGCGATCATCTCGACGTGCCTGTTCTCGTTCGGCGCGGGCGTCGCCGAGGACCGGGCGCTGCCGTTCGACCCGTACCTGCGCACGCTGCCCGCCGGCGCGGCACCCCGCCTCGCCGGTCGCGTCGTCAACGGGATCGTCTGGTGCCTGCTCGCGCTCGTGCCGCTGATCGTCATCGCCGTCGTCTTCACCGAGGCCACGATCACCCCGCAGCGCCTGCTCCTCGCGCTCGCGTGCGTGCCCCTCGTCGCGCTGCCGTTCCTGATGCTCGGGCTCGCGATCGGCTACGCGCTCAGCAACAAGGCGGCCATCGCGGTCGTGCAGGCGGTGCTGTTCCCGCTCGCGTTCGCCGGCGGGCTGTTCATGCCGCCCGAGGTCTTCCCCGGCTGGATGAACGCGATGTCCCGCGCGCTGCCGACCCGGGCCGCGCGCGACCTCGTGATCGAGGTCGCGACCGGCTACCCCGCGTACGTCCTGGCGCTCCCGGTGCTGCTGGGGTGGACGGTGCTGTTCGGGGCGCTGGCCGTGACGGCGTACCGCAGGGACGAGGGCCGCCGGTTCCGCTGACCGGGGCCGCCGGGCCGGCCGGGCGATGAGTTCGGCACGGTGGGCCGGTCTGACCGGCATGGACGCCGCCCCCCACCCCACCGAGCCCACGGCGAGCACCGGAGCCTGCCGGGCACCTGGCACGGCGTCGCGGACGACGCGCTCGCCGCGGCGGTGCTCGACGTCGTGACCCGGTCGGGCGTCGCGACCGGGTGGCGGCCGTCGCCCGACCGGTCGGTGAACGGGTGACCGGAGCGGCGACCGGGTGCCCCGTGCTCAGGTCCACGCCCTGAGGGTCGATGATCGGGGTGTGTCGTCCGGCCACTGGAGCGAGCCGCGCGACCGGGTCGCCGCTGCCCGGTCCGCCGCTGTGCTCATCCTCGTGGGTGCCGTCGTCATCCTGGCCTTCGCCGCCGTCGACCCGAGCATCGAGTCCGGCTGGGAACGCGTCGCGGTGCTCGCCGCTGCCGCCGTGGCGATCCCGTGCGCCGCACTGCTGTACCGCCGGGGCCACCGGGCGCCGACCTGGCTGTGGGTCGCGCTGCCGGCGGGCGGCGTCGTGCTCATCACGGCGCTCGACTTCGCGACGAACGACGCGAGCGCGGCCGGGCAGGTCTTCCTCGCGTTCCCCGTGCTGTTCGCGAGCTCGCAGCTGCGCCGCCGGGCCGCCGTCGGGATCACGGTCCTGACCGTGGCCGCCGACGCGGTGCTCGCCCTCGCGCTGCTGCCCGTCGAGCGCGCGGTCACGGACGTCGCGTTCGTCGGGGCGACGCTCGGGGTCATGACCGCCCTGCTCGTCGTCTCGGGCGAGCAGCGTGACGCGCTCGTGGCCCGGCTGACCACGCTCGCGGCGATCGATCCCCTGACCGGCCTCGCGACCCGGCGGGTCCTCGACGAGGCGGCGCGCACCGCGCTCGCGCGCGAGGGCCGCACGACGACCGCGCTCCTCGTGCTCGACCTCGACCGGTTCAAGACCATCAACGACAGCCGCGGGCACCCCGTGGGCGACGACGTGCTCGCCCACGTCGCGGCGCTCCTGCGCAGCCGCGAGCGCCCCGGCACGGTGCTCAGCCGGCTGGGCGGCGACGAGCTCGCGGTGCTCGTGACCGAGGGCAGCACGGGGGGCGCGGAGGCGCTCGCCGAGGACGTCGCCGAGCTCGTCCGGTCGCACCCGCTGCCGACGCCCGAGGGGCCGCTCGCGCTGTCCGTGAGCATCGGCGTCGCGTACGCGCGGGAGGACGTGACGACGCTGCGGGCGCTGTACTCCGCGGCCGACGAGGCGCTCTACCGGGCCAAGACCGGGGGACGGGACCGGGTGGCCGTGAACGACGGCGAGCGAGGGCCGTCGCCCGCGGCGGGCTGAGGGCGCCCGGCCGCTCAGGACGCGATCGGCCTCCCGGCCTCGCCGGCGCCGCGTGCCGCGCGGTGCACGTGCTTGGTCCGGTACATCGCGGTGTCCGCGCGCGTGAACAACGACGTGGGCTCGGTCGACGGGTCGGTCGTGATCGCGGCGCCGATGCTCACGCCGACGCTCACGACGCCGCCGGTGACGCGGATCGGCTGGGCGACGATCTCCTCCAGGCGCTCGACGAGCTCGGCGATCTCGACGTCGTCGCGCACCTCGACGAGCACCGCGCCGAACTCGTCACCCCCGAGGCGGGCGAGGACGTCGCCGTGGCGCAGGTGCGTGCGCAGCCGCCGGCCGACCTCGATGAGCACCTCGTCGCCCGCGGCGTGCCCGTACGTGTCGTTGACGGCCTTGAACCGGTCGAGGTCCACGAACAGGACGGCGAGCGCGGCGCCGGGCCCGACGGCGCGCAGCCCCAGCCCGAGGAGCCGCAGGAGCTCGCGCCGGTTGGGCAGCCCGGTGAGGTCGTCGTGCGACGCGGCGTGCGTGAGCTGCTCCTCCTGGTAGCGCCGGTCCGTCACGTCACGCTGGTCGACGACGAGACCCCGCACGAGCGGGTCGGCCAGGAGGTTGTGGACGTTCCACTCGTACCAGCGGGACTCGCCGTCGGCGTGCGTGAGCGGCACGTCGAGGGTCCGGCGTGCACCCGGGACGGCCATCACCTCGCGGAGCTGGCGGGCGGCCTTGGCGCGGTGCTCGGGACGGACGAGGTCGAGCAGGTAGGTGCCGGTGAGGCTCTCCGCGGGGTGGCCGGTCGTGCGCTCCGCCGCAGGGCTCACGTAGGTGAGCACGCCGTCCGCGTCGCTCACCGTGAGCACGTCCGTCGCCGAGTCCATGAGCGCGCGCAGCCGCGCCTCGGTGCGGGCGAGCGCATCCGTCACCGACGCGTCGGCGGCGACCGAGAGCCCGACGTCGGCGAGCGTGAGCCACGTGACCAGCAGCAGCCAGCCCGCGGCGACGTGGCTCGCCCAGACGGGGAGCGCGCTCGCGACCCAGCCGAGCTCCGTGCCGGCCTGTCCGGCGAGCGTGAGGAGCGTGACGAGCGTCCCGGCGCGCGGCCACACCCCGCTGCCGGAGCGCTGGACGTGGGCGACCGCGACGAGGAGCGCCGTGGCGGGCACCAGCGCGCTCCAGCCCGCGGTCCACGCGAACGCCGCGACCAGCGTGGACGCGCCGAGCAGGGTCACGAGCGGGCGTCCGTCGGGTTCCGTCCCGCGCACGAGCCGCTCGACACGCTCGCTCAGCAGGACCACCTGCAGCAGGACCAGGCCGGTCAGCACCCAGGGGGAGCCGAGCACCCAGCCCTGCGCGTGCAGCGCGAGCAGCGCGGGCAGGGCGACGACGAGCGTGCCGACGACGGCGAGGGGGAGCGGTACGCGCGCGAGCACGCGCGACGCGGAGGCGTTGGCCCGGTGACGGCGGGTCTGCGGCGCCGGGTCCCCGAACGGCCCGGCGACCGAGCCGGTGCGAGCGGTGGGGTGCGGCGGTGCAGCGTGCGGCGGTGCAGCGTGCGGCGGCGCGGCGTGTGCGGGCACGCCGGGGCGTCCCTCGTGCCCACCCGTCGTCCGTGCCACCCGTCTGCCCTCGTCCGTCCTCGTCCGTGACCGACCCATCGGCTTTCACCCGGGCCTGATGACGGGTTCACCCGGGTGGAGCGCGGTGGCGAACGGGTGCACGACGCGGCCCGGCCCCGCCGCGCGGGTGCACGACGGGGCCGGACGGGTCGGGACGGGTGGCGCTCAGGCGAACGCGCGCAGCCGCAGCGAGTTGCCGACGACCAGGACCGACGAGAACGCCATCGCGGCGCCCGCGATCATCGGGTTGAGCAGCCCCGACGCGGCGAGCGGGATCGCCGCGACGTTGTACGCGAACGCCCAGAACAGGTTCTGCTGGATGACCCGGAGCGTCCGGCGCGAGAGGCGGATCGCCTGCGCCGCCGAGCGGAGGTCGCCGCGCACGAGGGTCACGTCGGCCGCCTCGATCGCGACGTCCGTGCCGGTGCCCATCGCGAGCCCGAGGTCGGCCGCGGCGAGCGCGGCGGCGTCGTTCACGCCGTCCCCGACCATCGCGACGCGCCGGCCCTCGGCCTGGAGCCGCTGCACCACGGAGACCTTGTCGGCGGGCAGCACCTCGGCGACCACGTCCGCCTCCGGGATGCCGACGGTGCGGGCCACCGCGCGGGCGGCGCCGGCGTTGTCGCCGGTGAGCAGCACGGGCCGCAGCCCGAGCGCGCGGAGCTGGGCGACCGCGTCGGCGGACGTGTCCTTCACCGGGTCGCGCAGCACGAGCACGCCGCGAGCCGAGCCGTCCCAGGCGGCCATGACCGCGGTCGCGCCGTCCGCCTCGGAGGCCGCGAACCGCTCCGCGAGGACCTCCGTGCGCACGCCCTGCTCCTCGAGCCACGCCGGGCGCCCGACGAGCACGCGCCGCGCGAGGCCGACCCCCGAGTGGGCGGTGCGGACGACGCCGACGACGCCCCGCCCCGGCTCGTTGCGGAACTCGCGGACCTCGTCGGAGCCGATCCCGACGCCGTCGGCACCGACCTCCGTCGAGCCGGCGGACACCGCCGTGGTCACCACTGAGGTGGTCACCGCCTCGTCGGCCGCGTCCGCGATCGCCCGCGCGATCGGGTGCTCCGACATCCCCTCGACCGCGCCGGCGTACCGCAGCACGTCCGCGGCGGAGGTGCCCTCGGCCGGCACCACGTCGACGAGCCGCATGCGGCCCTGCGTGATCGTGCCGGTCTTGTCGAGCACCACGGTGTCGACGCGGCGCGTCTCCTCGAGGATCTGCGGGCCCTTGATGAGCACGCCGAGCTGCGCGCCGCGCCCGGTGCCGACGAGCAGGGCCGTCGGGGTCGCGAGGCCGAGAGCGCACGGGCACGCGATGATCAGCACCGCCACGGCCGCGGTGAACGCCGCCTGCACGCCGCCGCCGGTGACGACCCACCCGGCGAACGTCGCGACGGCGAGCACCAGCACGATCGGCACGAAGACCGCCGAGATCCGGTCGGCGAGCCGCTGCACGGGCGCCTTGCCGGTCTGCGCGGCAGCGACGAGCCGGCCGATCTGGGCGAGCTGCGTCTCCTCGCCGACCCGCGTCGCGCGCACCACGAGGTGCCCCGACGTGTTGACGGTCGCGCCGGTCACGGCGTCCCCGGGGGAGACGTCGACCGGCACGGGCTCACCGGTGAGGAGCGAGGCGTCGACCGCGCTCGTCCCCGAGACCACGACGCCGTCGGTCGCGACCTTCTCGCCCGGCCGCACGGCGAACTCGTCGCCGGGCTGCAGGCGGTCGACGGGCACGCGCTGCTCGGTGCGCCGGCCGTCCGGGCCGGTCACGAGCAGCGCCACGTCCTTGGCGCCGAGGTCGAGCAGCGCCCGCAGCGCGTCCCCGGCCCGGCGGCGGGAGCGGTGCTCGGCGTACCGGCCCGCGAGCAGGAAGGTCGTGACGATCGCCGCGACCTCGAAGTACAGCTCGGGCATCGCCGTGCCCGTCCCCGCCGCGTCGGCGGGGAACAGCGTCGGCTCCATGCGCATGCCGAGCGTGCCGGCGCCGCCGAGGAGCAGCGCCCACAGCGACCAGCCGGTCGCCGCGACGATGCCGATCGACACGAGCGTGTCCATCGTCGAGGCGCCGTGCCGGGCGGCCTTCGCGGCGGCGCGGTGGAACGGCCACGCGGCCCACGTGGCGACGGGCAGCGCGAGCGCCGCGACGACCCACTGCCAGCCGCGGAACTGCGTCGCCGGCACCATCGAGAGCACGAGCACCGGGAGCGAGAGGACGGCGGCGACGACGAGCCGGCGCCGCAGGTCGGCCCCGCGGTCGGGCGTCGGCGCGGACATGTCGGCGCCGGGGTCCATGTCGTGGCCCTCGCCCATCGAGTGCCCGGAGAGCGCGTGCTCGAAGGGGTCCATCGGGTGGGCGTCGTGCTGTGCCGTGGCGTGCGCGACGCCGTCGTGCGCCGGGGCGTGCTCGCCGTGGTGCGCGGGTGCCGGGACGGTGTCGGCCGGCGGGACGGCGTCGTTCGCCACGAGCGCGTCCTGCACGTCCACCGCCGGACCCGGGCGTCGCCCGGTGACCCGCGCGTCGTACCCGGCCTTGCGCACGGCCTCGACGAGCGCGGCCTCGTCGGCGGCGGTTCCGTCGTCGGGCACGCGGATCTCGACGTGCGCCGACTCGAGCGGCAGGTTCACGGTCGCGGTCACCCCGGGCAGCCGCCCGAGGCGCTTCTCGACGCGCGCGACGCACGACGCGCACGTCATGCCCTCGACCGCGAGGTCGACGGTCGCGACGGGCAGGTCGCGCGGCTCGGGGCGTGCGGTGCTGGGGGCGCTCACAGCAGCGACCCCCTCGGGGTCACCGCGTAGCCCGCCTCCTCGACGGCCGCGCGCACGGCGTCGTCGGTCAGCGGCTCGTCGTGCACGACGGTCACGGGGGACGACGCACCGGCGTGCAGGTCGACGGTCACGTCCCGCACCCCGGGGATGGTCTGGAGCTCCTCGGTCACGTGGCGCACGCAGTTGCCGCACGTCATGCCGTCGACGGAGAAGGTGGTGGTCTGGCTCATGGGAGTGGTCCTCTCGGAGTGGGGTGAGTGGGGTGGGTGTCAGCTGCGGACGAGCCGGGCGATGGCGTCCGCGGCCTCCTTGACCTTCGCGGCGCCGTCCTCGGGGGACTGGCGTGCCGCGTCGACCACGCAGTGCGCGAGGTGGTCCTCGACGAGGCCGATGCTCACGGCCTGCAGGGCCTTGGTCACGGCGGCGACCTGCGTGAGGACGTCGATGCAGTACACGTCCTCGTCGACCATGCGGGCGATGCCGCGGACCTGGCCCTCGATGCGCCGCAGCCGCTTGAGGTAGTCGTCCTTGTCCCCGGTGTAGCCGTGCATGGTGCGCTCCTCTGGTCGGTGCCGTCGCCCTCCCCAACACGGTACCCCCTGGGGGTATTCCCGACTGGGTCGGAGGTCCTGGACCGGCGGGCCGTCCGGGGTGACGGACGGTCCCGCTGAGCGAACCCGGGAGGGGCAGCCGGAACGTGCGCGCGACGTCGCGCGGCGTGCTCGCGCGGTGCTCCGCGTCCGGAGCTCCGTGTCCCTCTGGCGTGTCAGGGGGCCCGGCGGCAGACGGCGAGCCACAGAGCGTGCTCGAGGTGGGGGAGGCGGCGCGCGAGCGCCGCGGCGCTGTGCACGAGCCGGAGGTCCGAGTCGGGATCGAAGGCGGCCCCGGCGGTGGCCTCGTCGTGCACCACCTTGCACGTCAGCTCGGCCAGCGCGAGAACCAGCTCGTCGCTGCTCTGCGTCCCCGCGTCCGGATCGCGATCTGGCGGGGTCAGGGAGAGCCGGTGCCGGCGAACTGTCTCGAAGAGCGTGCGCGCGGCGCGCGGGTCGTCGACGTCGTCGAGCAGGCCGGCGCGCTCGACGGCGGCTCGCAGCTCGCCTGCGTCGACGACCGCAGGCAGTGCTGCGGTCGCCAGTCCGCACGCCCATCGCGTCCGCGCCGCAGCGGGGACCTGGCTGACGGCCTGCGCGGCGACGCGGGTGTCGCCGGTGAGCCAGGCGGCGCGGACGTCGGGGTCCAGGTGGAACCGCATGGGTCAGGCGCCTCGGGCGGGCAGTCGCTGCATCCCAGCACCCTGGGTCTGCCGCTCGCTGCACCGACGTCGAGAGCACCGGGCGACCCCCGTGCGACCTGGCGCGGCTGCTCCGGGCCTCGACGCGCTCCGCGGGGCAGAACGGGTCAGGGCGCCGGGAGGGTGGCCCGTCCTGAGTCGCGGTGGAGCACTCGGCAGCTGCACCTGGATGCGGTCAGCCCAGCGTCGCCGGGTCGGTGTTGGCGCCGCACACCACCACGGCGACCCGCTCGCCCGGTGCGGGCCGGTACGCGCCGCTGGCGAGCCCGGCGTAGGCGGCGGCCGCCCCGTGCTCGACCGCCATGCGGTAGTCCTGCCAGAGGGCGGTGCGGGCGGCCGCGATCGTCTCGTCCTCGACGAGGACGCTGACGGGCCCGGTGCGCCGGGCGACGTCGAAGGCGATGCTGCCGATGCGTCGCGCCCCGAGGGAGTCCGCGGCGATGCCGGAGACGGCGACGTCGACGGGCTGCCCCGCCTGCAGGGCGCTGTGCAGGGTCGGGATGCGGGTGGGTTCGACGGCCACGACACGGGCGCGCCCCTCGGCCGCGGCGGCGATGCCGGCGAAGAGGCCGCCGCCGCCGACCGCGACGACGATCGTGTCGACGTCGGGGACGTCGGTGAGGATCTCCTCGCCGATGGTTCCCGCTCCCGCGGCGACCTCAAGCTGGTCGTACGCGTGGCAGAACAGCGCGCCGGTGGTGTCGGCGAACTCGACGGCCGCCAGGTAGGCCTCGGCGTACTCCCGGCCGACCTGCCGCACGGTCGCGCCGTACTCACGGAGCCGGGCGACCTTGACGGCCGGTGCGGTCTCGGGGACGAAGACGGTCGCCGGGACACCGACCCGGGCGGCCGCGTAGGCGTTCGCGAGGCCGGCGTTGCCCCCGGACGCGGCGACGACGCCCGTCGCGGGGTCGAGGGCGCCGGTCTCGAGGCCGGTGAGGATGCGGTTGAACGCGCCGCGGGTCTTGAACACGCCCGCGAGCTGCAGGAGCTCGCACTTGAGCCAGAGGGTGCCGGCCTCCGGGTCGGCGGCGATCACCGGCGTGCGGCGGACCCGTCCGCGGATCCGCTCCTGGGCGGCGAGCACGTCGTCACGGGTGAGCACTGGTCCTCCAGGTCGTGCGGCTCGGGCAGGGGTCCTCGGGCGCACCCACTGTCTCCGGTCCCGGGTGGCCGCGCACGACCGGGGGCGAGAGCGTCGGCGCGCGCTCGGACCACCGTACGGGTGCAGGCGCGCCCGCCCCGAGGCGTGCGGTCACCGCGCGGGCCTCGGGCTACGGTCGCCGCATGGCTGTCTCGAGCGGGGAACCGCAGGTCGACTCCGCGGACGCCGCGGTGCAGCTCGTCGCGTACCTCGACTTCTACCGCGGCACCGTGGCGCGCAAGGTGTCCGGGCTCGCGGAGCCGGTGCTCCGCCGGTCGGTGCTGCCGTCCGGCTGGACGCCGCTGGAGCTGCTCTGGCACCTCGTGCACATGGAGCGCCGGTGGTTCGTGTGGGGGTTCCTGGCGGAGCCGGTCCACGACCCCTGGGGCGACCACGCCGGTGGGGTCGACGACGGTCGGTGGGCGGTCCCGGAGGCTCTGACCGTCGCGGACGTCGTCGAGCGGCTGCACGCGGGCGGCGAGCGGACGACGGCGGTCCTCACGTCGGTGCCGCTCGGCGAGCGCGGTGCCCTGGGTGGGCGGTTCACCGCCGAGCCGGCGCCGACGCTCGCGTGGATCGCCTTCCACGTGCTCCAGGAGTACGCCCGCCACGCGGGTCACCTCGACGTCGCGCGCGAGCTCGTCGACGGGGCGACCGGCGAGTAGGGCAGCGCCCCGGCTCGCCGGTCCCGTCGTCACGCGACCGCGGTGCCCTCCAGCTCGACCAGCAGGCCGGGGACCGCGAGGCGCGTGACCCCGATCAGGGTGGTCGCGGGGGCGACGCCGGCGGCGGCGAGCCGCGACGCGAGCACCCCGTAGTGCTGCAGGAGCAGGTCGACGTCCGTGGTGAAGACGTTCAGCCGCACGAGGTCGGACAGCGACAGGCCCGCGTGCCCGAGGACGGCCTCGAGGTTGTCGAGGCTGAGCCCGACCTGCGCGGCCATGTCGCCGGGGTGCTGCGGCGCGCCGTCGGCGCTCGTCGCGGTCTGCCCGGAGCAGTACAGCGTGCGGGTGTGCCCGGAGACGAGCTCGCCCTGGTGGAAGCCGAGCTCCTGCGACCACGTCACCGGGTTCACAGCCGTTCGTTCGATCGTCACGTCGGGTCCTTCGGTCGTCGGGAGGTGCGGAGGTGCGGGCCGGCAGCGCGCCGGCCCGTACGATCAGGCTCTCGTCGAATCACGACACCCTCTGTCGTGTATCGGCTACGGTCGTCCGGTGCGCGCTGACCGGCTCGTCTCGCTCGTGCTGCTGCTCCGCCGGCACGGCCGGCTCTCCGCGGAGGCGCTGGCCCGCGAGCTCGAGGTCTCGACCCGCACGGTCCTGCGCGACGTCGAGGCGCTCTCGGCGGCCGGCGTGCCCGTGTACGCCGAGCGCGGCCGGCACGGCGGCTTCGCGCTGCTGCCCGGCTTCCGCACGGAGCTGACCGGGCTCACCCACGACGAGGCGCTCGCGCTGCTCGTCGCCGGGTCGCGGCGGGGCGCGGAGGCGTTCGGCCTCGGGTCGGCGCTCGCGTCGGCCGTGCTCAAGGTCGTCGACGCGCTCCCGGCGAGCAGCCGGACCACCGCGGCGCAGGCGGCCGGGCGTCTGCTGGTCGAGCCGGACACCGACCTGCTGGCGCGCCGGGCGGACGCCGACGACGTCCCGGCTGCCGTCGCGGCGGCGGTCCGTCGTGCGGTGCTCGCCGGGCTCCGGCTGCGTCTGCACTACGCCGCCGCGGGCCAGGAACCGGACTGGCGGACGGTGGACCCGGTCGGCCTCGTCACCGCGCGCGGCCGGACCTACCTGCTGGCGACGAGGTCCGGCGAGGACCGCACGTACCGGCTGTCCCGGGTCCTCGCCGCCGAGGTCCTCGACGAGCCCGCCCAGCGCCCCGACAGCGTGGACCTGGGTCGCGCGTGGCTCGACCGCAGCGCGCGGTTCCGGGCGGGCGACCACCAGGTGACGGTGGCCGTGCGGGTGCGGGCCGCGCGGCGGGACGAGCTCGTGGGCACCGCGCTCGCCGTCGCCGGCGAGCAGACCGACGCGGACGGCTGGCTGCGGGTCGAGGCCACGTTCCAGGACCCGCGGCACGCCGAGTGGGTGGTGTGGCAGCTCGGCGTGGACGGCGAGGCCCTGTCCCCGCCGTGGCTGCGGGCTGCCCTGCACGAGCGCGCCTCGGCCGTCGCGGACCGGTACCGGGAGCCCGGGAGCAGCGACCGCCGAGGACCGGGCGGCTGACGAGGAGTCGCCGGGCGACGAGCGGCGGGCACGGCGCGACGTCGGGATCCCACTCCCACGGGGGCACGTCGCATCCCTTACGGTGAGCCGCTCGCCCGAGCAGACGGAGAGGACGGAGCCCGACGTGGACGACCTGCGTGCCCACGCGACCCAGGTACGCGTGAACGACGTCGTCGGTGGCTGCGCGCTCTACCGCGACATAGACGAGCGCCCGCACCCGCTCGACCTGGCGGACGCCGTCGCAGCCGCGCGGGACGGCGACGGGTTCGTCTGGATCGGCCTGCACCACGCCACGGCGGCGCAGATCACCGAGGTCGCCGAGCTGTTCCAGCTGCCGGCGCTCGCGGTCGAGGACGCGGTGAAGGCCCACCAGCGACCCAAGCTGGAGGTCCACGGCGACGTGGTGTTCGCCGTGCTGAAGCCAGTCCGGTACATCGACCCGGTCCACGTCGTCGACGTCGCGGAGATCGCGGTCTTCCTCGGGGAGCGCTTCGTCCTCACCGTCCGGCACGGGCACAGCGACGTCCTCAAGCGCGTGCGCCGCGAGCTCGACCAGGGCATCGCCCCGGAGGTCCTGGCCTTCGGGCCGACCGCGGTCCTCTACCGGGCGGCCGACCTCGTCGTCGACGAGTACGAGGCGGTGCTCGGGCACATCGACCTGGACGTCGACGACATCGAGACGCAGGTGTTCGGTCCCGGCGAGGACGACCACGCCGAGCGGATCTACAACCTGAAGCGCGAGATCGCCGAGTTCCGCCGCGCCGTCGTCCCGCTCCTGCGGCCCCTCGAGGAGCTGGCCGCCGGCTCCGTGGCGCACCTCCCCGCGGCGGCCAGCAGCCACTTCCGCGACGTGCACGACCACGCCCTGCGTGCCGCCGACCGGGTCGAGGGGATCGACCGGCTCCTCAGCGACGTGCTCCAGGCGAACGTCGCCCGCGTCACCGTGGTGCAGTCCGCCATCGCCCTGCGCCAGAACGAGGACACCCGCAAGATCTCCGCCTGGGCGGCGATCGCCCTGGTCCCGACCGCGGTCGCCGGGCTGTACGGCATGAACTTCGACAACATCCCCGAGCTGCACTGGAAGTACGGCTACTTCGCCGTCCTCGCGGTCATCGGGACCACGTGCACCGTCCTGCACCGCCTCTTCAAGCGCAACGGCTGGCTCTGAGCGCCCCTCAGGCCGCGTCGCGCGAGCGCAGCGCCCCGGGCAGCGGCTCGCGGTGCACGACGACGAGCCGCGACACCGCACGGGTCAGCACGACGTAGAGCCGGTGCAGCCCACGAGCCTCCTCGGCGACCACGCGCGCCGGCTCGACCGCGACGACGTGGTCGTACTCGAGGCCCTTCGCCACGGACGCGGGCACGAGCGTGATCCGCCCGGACGGGACCTCGGCGTCGGTCCGGTCCCACGCGAGGCCCGCGGCGTCGAGCGCCCGCGCTGCGTCCTCGACGAGCGAGTCGGGCACGATCAGCCCGACCGAGCCCTCGAACCCGAGCGCCGACCGGCACTCCTCCGCCGCGCCGGCCACGACGTCCCCGACCTGCCGCACCCGGAGCGAGCCGTCCTGCCGCAGGGACGACGTGACCGGCAGGTCGAGGCCGAGCGAGGGCACGAGCGTGTTCGCGTACTCCATGACGACGCGCGGCACGCGGAACCCGGTGGTGAGCGGGACGACCTCGGCGCCGGCCTTGTCGAGGTGCGTCAGCGTGTCGTGCCAGCTCCGGGCCGCCCACGGCGTCGTGCCCTGCGCGAGGTCGCCCAGCACGGTGACGGAACCGTGCGTGCTGCGCCGGGCCAGCGCCCGGCACTGCATGGGCGACAGGTCCTGCGCCTCGTCCACGATGAGGTGGCTGTAGCCGCGCGGCCGGTCGAGCAGCCCGGCGACCTCGTCGAGCAGCACCGCGTCGTGCTCGCTCCACCGCACGGCCCGGGGCGAGCGGGCCGGCCTCGCCCACAGCAGCAGCGCCTGCTCGGCGTCGTCGAGGACGCCGTCGGCCGCCGCGGCGAGCGCGGCCCGGTCGGACAGCAGCCCGTGCACCAGGGCCTCGGGGGTCGTCGCCGGCCACACCGCGTCGAGCGCCTGGGTGACCGGGCGGCTGCGGCTCGTGCTGCGGAACCACGACTCGCTCGGCGCCTCGGCGCTGCGGTTCTCGACGGTCCGCATGAGCGCGGCCGCGATCCGCGACCGCAGCCGCTCGCGCCCGCCGCCGTAGGTCGTCGCCTGGGTGCGCGCCTCGGCGACGAGCTCGTCGAGCGCCGACGGGGACAGCGTGTAGCGGTAGGAGCCGTGCGGCACGGTGACCGGCGCCGCCGCGGGCGCGATCCGCGACCACAGCGCGCGGTGCAGCACGGCCGCCAGGCGCACGTCGTGCTTGAGCACCGCGACCTCGGGCGGGTCCGTCGCGCGCACGTCGAGCGGGTAGAGGTCGCCGACGCTGACCTGCTCGGCGTCGAGCTCGCCGAGCGAGGGCAGGACCTGCGCGATGTAGCGGATGAGCGTGCGGTTGGGCCCGACGATGAGCACGCCCGCGTGCTGCAGGCGCTGGCGGTGCGTGTAGAAGAGGAACGCCGCGCGGTGCAGGCCCACGGCCGTCTTGCCGGTGCCCGGGCCGCCCTGCACGCACAGCGACACCGAGAGGTCGGCCCGCACGAGCTCGTCCTGCTCGGGCTGGATCGTCGCGACGATGTCGCGCATCGGGCCGACGCGGGGGCGCTCGATCTCGGCGGTGAGGATGCTGCTCGGGGTCCCGGGGGCGTCCCCCGCCCCGTCGGCGGCCGGAGCCGCAGCCGCCCGGTCGAGGTGCTCGTCCTCGAAGCTCGTGAGCGCCCCGCCCGACGACCCGAACCGCCGCCGCGTCACGACGCCGTGCGGCTCGCGCGCGCTGGCCCGGTAGAACGCGCGCGACACCGGCGCGCGCCAGTCGAGGACGAGCGGGTGGCTGACGTCGTCGGTGACGTGCCGGCGGCCGACGTAGAACCGCGTGGAGTCGTCGTCCGGGTCGTCGTCGGCCGGCTCCGCGAGGTCGAGCCGCCCGAAGAACAGCGGCGTGTCCTCGTCGACGGTGAGCTCCCGGACGCGCCGGACGAGCGCGACCCCGAGCCGCTCGGCGGCGTACGCGTCCCCGACCGTGCCCGCCCCGACCTCGAGCAGCGCCTCCGCGCGGTCCCGCATGCGCCCGAGCGCCGCGCGGGCGTCGGCGAGGTACCGGCGCTCGTCGTCGAGCTCGTCGACCAGGGCCGTCTGCGCGTCGGTCCCGGGCGAATTCACGTCCGGCAGGCTACCGCGCCGCGTCGGCCGGTCCTGGGCGGTCGTCGCGGCGCAGGTCCAGCTCCATCCACGGCCGCCTGCTGCCGGCGGGCCCGGGCACGGTCCAGCGCGCGTGCATCGAGGAGCCGTCGTCGGACACCTGCAGCGTCGCCTCGGCGTCGCCCGCGCGGAACGTCCACACGCCGTCCGGGTCGACGCTCGCGGTCGACGTGTCGATGCCGCCCTCGTCGTCGTACGCACGGGTCGGGAACACCCCGCGTGCGGCGTCCCACGGCTCGATCACCTCGAGCGCGCGGGTGCGGCGCCCGCCCATCACGACGTCCACGTGGTGCACGACGAACGGCCCCAGCGCCTCGTAGACGTCGCTGCCGACCACGGTCGCCACGACCGTCGCGCCGTCGTCCCCGAGCACCTGGCCCTCGGTGCGCCAGCGCCCGAGCAGCGCTGCCGTCGAGGGGGCGTCGTCCGCCATCGCGTCCTCCTGTGGCCGCCGGCCCCGCGACCGTCCGGCGGCGGGGATGTCCCGGGGTGGACCGGACCGCGCGGCGGAACTCGTCGTGCGGCGGGCCGGCCCGTCAGCGCGCCGGAGCCTGCGCCGCCGCAGCCGCCTTCGCCGCCGCGGGGAGCGCGTCGATGACCCGGTTGACCGCGTCGTCGTCGTGGGCGGCCGAGACGAAGAACGCCTCGAAGCCCGACGGCGGCGCGTACACGCCGTGGTCGAGCAGCGCGTGGAAGAACGCCGGGTAGCGCCACGACTCGCTGGCCTGGACCTGGGCGTAGTCGCGTGCGCCGTGCTGCGCCGCGTCCTCCCCGAAGAACGTGCTGAACAGGTTCCCGGCCCACTGCACCACGTGCGGGACGCCCTCGGCGGCGAGCGCCTGCGTGAACGCGTTGCGCAGCACCGCGGCGACCGTGTCGACCCGCCCGTACACCGCGGTGTCGGCCGCGCGCAGCGTCGCGAGCCCCGCGGCCGTGGCGACCGGGTTCCCCGAGAGCGTGCCCGCCTGGTAGACGGGACCCATCGGGGCGAGGCCCTCCATGACGTCGCGCCGGCCCCCGACCGCGGCGACGGGCAGGCCGCCGCCGACGACCTTGCCGAACGTGAACAGGTCCGCGTCCCAGCCCTCGACCGAGCCCTCGAGCCCCCACCAGCCGGACGGGCTCACGCGGAAGCCGGTGAGCACCTCGTCCTGGATGAGCAGCGCGCCGTGGTCGTGCGCGATCCGCGAGAGCGCCTTGTTGAACCCGGGCAGCGGCGGGACGACGCCCATGTTCGCGGGCGCCGCCTCGGTGATGATCGCGGCGATGCTGTCACCGTGCTCCGCGAACGCGGCCTCGACCGCGGCGAGGTCGTTGTACGGCAGCACGATCGTCTCGGCGGCGACCGCGGCGGTCACGCCGGCCGAGCCGGGCAGCGCGAGCGTCGCGAGGCCGGAGCCCGCGGAGGCCAGGAGCGAGTCGACGTGCCCGTGGTAGCAGCCCGCGAACTTGATGATGCGGTCGCGCCCGGTGGCGCCGCGCGCGAGCCGGATCGCGGTCATGGTCGCCTCGGTGCCGGTCGAGACGAGCCGCAGCCGCTCGACGGCCGGGACCCGGTTGCGGATCTCCTCGGCGAGCTCGACCTCGGTGAGCGTCGGGGCGCCGAACGACAGCGCGCGGTCGGCGGCGGCGTGCACCGCGTCGAGCACGGCCGGGTGGGCGTGACCCAGGATCGCCGGGCCCCACGAGCACACGAGGTCGACGTACTCGCGCCCGTCGACGTCCGTGACGTGCGGGCCCTTCGCCGACGCGATGAACCGCGGGGTGCCGCCGACGACGCCGTACGCGCGGACCGGCGAGTTCACCCCGCCCGGGATGACGCCGCGTGCACGCGCGAAGTACCGCTCGGAGGTCTCCGGCGCCTGCTCGCTCATCTGCTCTCCTCCGCCAGCCACCCGGCCAGCTCCACCGCCCAGTACGTCAGGACATGATCGGCACCCGCACGCCGGATGCTGAGCACCGACTCCGTCACGGCGCGCCGACGGTCGATCCAGCCGTTCGCCGCGGCCGCCTCGACCATCGCGTACTCGCCGGACACCTGGTAGGCGGCGACCGGCACGGTCGACATCGCGGCGACGTCCGCGAGCACGTCGAGGTAGGCCAGGGCGGGCTTGACCATGACGACGTCCGCGCCCTCGGCGATGTCGACCATGACCTCGCGCGCGGCCTCCCGGCGGTTGGCCGGGTCCATCTGGTACGTGCGCCGGTCGCCCTCGAGCGTCGACTCGACGGCCTCGCGGAACGGTCCGTAGAACGCCGACGCGTACTTCGCGGCGTACGCGAGCACCGCGGTGTCGAGGAAGCCCTCCGCGTCGAGCGCGTCCCGCACGACCGCGACCTGGCCGTCCATCATCCCGCTGAGCCCGACGAGGTGGGCGCCCGCCCGGGCCTGCGCGAGGGCCATCTCCGCGTACCGCACGAGCGTCGCGTCGTTGTCCACGGCGCCCGACGCGGTCAGCACGCCGCAGTGCCCGTGGTCCGTGAACTCGTCGAGGCACAGGTCGGCCTGCACGACGAGAGCGTCCCCGACCTCGGCGACCACGTCGGCGATCGCGACGTTGAGGATGCCGTCGGGGTCGGTCGCGCCCGTGCCCGTCGCGTCGCGGTGCTCGGGGACGCCGAACAGCATCACGCCGCCCAGCCCGGCCTCGGCGGCCTCGGCCGCGGCGCGGCGCAGCGAGTCGCGCGTGTGCTGCAGGACGCCGGGCATCGAGGTGATCGGCCGCGGCTCGGTCAGCCCCTCCTTGACGAAGACGGGTAGCACGAGCTCGGCCGGGTGCACGCGGGTCTCGGCGGCGAGGCGGCGCATCGCGGGGCTCTGGCGCAGGCGGCGCAGGCGCGTACGGCCGGGGGTCGGGACGGCGCGCGGGGCCGCGGCGCGGGCGGCCACGGTCGGGGTGGACGGGGTCGTCGGCTGGGTCATGCGGTCACCTCGGGTGACGGGGAGTCGGTCGGACGGCTGGGGGTGGGCGGGGCCGTGAGCTCGGACCCGGTGGCGGTGAGGTCGTCCCCGGTCCCGGCGAGGTCCCCGGTGGCGGCGAGGTCGGCCCCGGCCGCGGCCCGGGCGCGCACGAGCGCGGCGACGAGGCCCGCCGGAGTCTGCTCCTCGGCGACCGCGTCGACGCGCAGCCCGAGGCGGGCGGCCTCCGCGGCGGTCGACGGGCCGATGCAGCACACGAGCGTCCCGGCGGGCGGCCCGCCGAGCAGGTCGAGCAGGTTCCGGGCGGTGCTGCCGGACGTCAGGAGCACCGCGCCGACCCGCCCGGCGGTCCAGTCCTCGTGCACCACGGGGTCGGGGTCCGGCCCGCGCACCGTCCGGTACGCGACGACGTCGTCGACCTCCCACCCGCGGGCGCGCAGCCCGGTCGTGAGCGTCGGCGCGGCGAGGTCGGCGTGCGGGACGAGGACGCGCCCGGGGTCGTGCTCGTCGGTGTCAGCCTCGGACGAGCCGGCGCCGTCCGGGGACGACCGCGGCGAGGGCAGCGCCGCCGGGTGGGCGTCGGGCGTGCCGGGCGTGCCGGCG
>NZ_JBFTER010000073.1:0-23887 GCF_047229345.1 Cellulomonas jepli
GCCCTCGCCACGCTCGCGGCCGGCGCCGGGCGCGGACCCCGGCGGCGCGGACGTCGCGTCCTCGACGAGCTGGACCTCGACACGCGGCTCACGGCTCACGGCTCCCCCTCCGGCGCGGGAGCCCGTCGCGTCGGCGCACCGGCGGTCCCGTCCGCACAGGCTCTCACCTGCGGCGGGACCCGCGCAGGCGCTTCACGGCAGGTCGGCGCCGAGCGCGCCGAGGGGCGGGCGCCGCGACGTGCGACGACCGCCCCTCGACGACCGGGCTCACGGCAGGAGCGCGCTGCCCCCGATCCGCAGCGAGCCGGTCAGCCGGACGTCCGTCGAGGACGACCCGACGTAGACCGGGATCGTGCCGCGCGGCGTCTGCCACCGGTCACGGTCGACGTCCCAGTACGACACCGACTCCGGGCTCAGCGTCACCGTGACCTGGCGCCGCTCCCCCGGCTGCAGGGTCACGGTCTCCCAGCCCGCGAGGACCTTCGGGGCGCTCTCGACCCGGCGGGTCGGCAGGTTCCCGACGTAGACCTGCACGGTCTCGGTGCCCGCGACGGTCCCGGTGTTGCGGACCGCGACGCGTACCCGCAGCTGCGCGCCGTCGCCGTCCTGGCCGCCGCCCGCGTTGATGCTCGTGCGCAGGTTGCGGTAGTCGAACGACGTGTAGGACAGGCCGTGGCCGAACGGGTACTGCGGCTCGATGCCGAACTCCTCGTAGCCGCGGTAGCCCACGTAGATGCCCTCGGAGAACTGCTGGTCGAGCCCGTCGCCCGGGAACTGCTCGGGCGAGCTGACCGGCGTGCTGTCCTCGTCCACGGGCATCGAGACGGGCAGCTTCCCCGACGGGTTGACGTCCCCGAAGAGGATGCCCGCGAGCGCGTTGCCCTGCTCCTGGCCGCCGAACCACGAGTGCACGATCGCCGGCACGCCGTCCTCCCAGTCGGAGGTCTGGAGCGCACCCCCGGCCGCGAGCACCACGACCGTGCGGGGGTTCGCCGCGGCGACCTGGCGGATCAGCTCCACCTGGCCGTTGGGCAGGTCGAGGTCGGGCTTGTCGCCGCCCTCGCTCGAGTAGTCCCGCACGACGACGACCGCCGCCTGTGAGCTGCGGGCGAGCGCCGCCGCCTCGAGCGCCTGCGGTGCGACGACACCCTCGGGCGTCGTCCAGCCGAGCTGGAAGACGGCGCCCGCGTCGGTGCCGCCGGGGCCGTTGTTGACGAACTCGACCCGCAGGTCGTGCGCGACGCCCGCCTCGAGGTCGACCGCCTCGGTGGTAGTCGTCGGAGCGGAGCCGCCCGTCGCCCCCAGCACGGCCACGTCGTCGAGGTAGACCACCGCGGTGCCCGTCGTGGTCACCGCGAGCTCGTACGTCCCGGTCGCCGGCGCCGTGAGCTGGCCCGTCCACCGGATCGAGGCGCCCATGTCCCGGGTCTGCAGCGGGAAGTCCGGGGACTGCGCGTTGAAGCCCTCGAACAGGAAGAACCCGGCGTTGATCGCCGCGTACGGGTCGGTGCGGTCCGCGATGGTGTCGCCCGTGAAGTCCTGCGTGGCGAAGTACTCGGCACGCAGCCCGGCACCGTCGCCGAGCGCGGACGTGAGGTAGTCCGACGGGATCGGGTCGGGGCCCGGGATGAGCGACGCGGACGTGACCGGGTCGGCGCCCCCGACGTGCCGGACGTCCACCCCTGCGGCGACGCGGTCCCGGATGCCCTGCAGCGGGCTCACGGTGTAGGTCGGCCGGACCAGCGAGCTGCCCCCGCCGGCGACGACCGAGTCGGCGTCGGCGCCGATCACCGCGATGGAGCCGACCGAGTCGGTCAGCGGGAGGGCGCCGCCGTCGTTCTTGAGCAGCACCATCGCGCGCTCCGCGACGAGGCGGGCGAACGCCCCGTTCTCCGCCTCGGGCAGCGGCTCGATCACCGGCGGGTGGTCGAACAGCCCGAGTCCGAACATCGGCCGCAGGATGCGCAGCACCGCGTCGTCGACGCGCGACTCCGGGACCTGCCCGGAACGCACCGCGTCGAGCAGCGGGCCGCAGAAGTAGCAGGTGCCGGGCCCGACGTCGGGCGTCGTGTTGCCGGGCATCTCCTGGTCGAGGCCCGCGTTCGCCGCCTGCACGGTGCTGTGGGTGGCGCCGTAGTCGCTCATGACCCAGCCCTGGAAGTCGAGCTGCTCCTTGAGGACCTGGTTCAGCAGCTCGTCGCTCTCGCACGCCCACACGCCGTTGACCTTGTTGAACGCGCACATCGCCGAGCCGGGGCGGCCCTGCTCGACGCCGATCGCGAACGGGCGCGTGTAGATCTCCTGCAGCGCGCGCTCCTCGACCACCGCGTTCCCGCCGGACAGGCGGTTGGTCTCCTGCGTGTAGACGTTGTAGTGCTTGATGTCGGCGACGACCGGGTGCTGCTGGATGCCGCGGATCACGCCGGCGGCCATCGTCCCGGACAGCAGCGGGTCCTCCCCGAGGGCCTCGAACGCCCGGCCGGCCTGCGCGACGCGGGCGATGTCGACCGCGGGCGAGAGCAGCACGTTGTGGCCGGTGCGGAACGCCTCGTCGCCCTCGACGTCGCCGTACTGCTGCGCGAGGTCCCGGTCCCACGTCGCCGCGAGCGCGATCGGCGCGGGCAGCTGTGTGGCCTCCTGGTCGTTGACGTCCGGGTTGGCGATCCGCACGCCGGCCGGGCCGTCCGCCATGGTGAGCGCCGGGATGCCGAGGCGCTCGATCGGGCCGTTGTAGAACCCGTAGTAGTTGTTGAGCTCGCCGTGCATCATGTTGACCTTCTCGTCCAAGGTCATCTGACGGAGCAGGTCACGGGCCCGCTCGGTGTCCTCCTCGGACTCGTCCCACCACCACGTCGTGGGGAACGACTGGGGTTGCAGCCTCTCGGCGGTGGCGGCCTCGCGGTCGAGGTCGGGGGTGGCCGCGGACGCGGCTCCGGCGGAGGCGACGAGGGCCGCCGCGGACAGGGCGACGACGATGCGCAGGCGCGCGGAACTGACTCGTGCAGGTGGCATGGGAACACTCCCTCGGGTGCCGTCGCAGGAGCGTCGGGGCTCCGTTGCCCCGTCGCGTGGGACCCCGCGGCCCGGTCCAGTAGTTCACCCGTTCGGGCTAACGTCAAGGGACAAGTCGGGCACGTGACCAGGTTCGGCGGGGGTCGTCCGTGAGGGGTTAAAGCACGTCCGCCGGGGTGTCCGGGAGGGGGCGGAGCACGTCCGCGGCGGTCACCGGGACGCGGACGCGACGAGTGCGACCTCGCCCTCGTACACGCGCGGCACGAGCCGGGTCGACGCCTGCGGACCGAGCGTCAGCCCCAGGCCGAGACCGCGCAGCACGGCGGCGACGTCCTCCGCGGGCAGCGAGCCGTGGCGCTCGAGCACCAGGTGCACGCGCCCGTGCGCACGCTCGGGACGGTGCAGCGCGAGGATCGAGGTCGAGACCGGCAGGTGCCGCGAGAACCGTGCCCGCGCCGCGTCGTCGTCGGCGTGCTCGAGCACGACGAGCCCTCTGCCAGCCAGCTCCGCCCGCAGCCCCGCGGCGCGCCAGTGCACCGGGGCGTCCGGGGCGCCGGTGACGTGGCGCGACCGGTTCGCCGACGTGATGGCGAGCGTCGCACCGCCGACCGCGTCCGACGCCGCCGCGAGGAAGGCCTGGGACGGGCAGGCGTCCCCCGGGACGATCACCTGGGTCGTCGTCGCACCGCGGTCCTCGGCCGTGAGCCCCGCCGGCACGTGCGCGGCGGCCGGTCCGCGGAACCCGAACGGCCCCAGCGCGCCGAACGCGTCCACGACGTCCTGCACCAGGGCCGGCGACACCCCGGGCGGCAGCGCCGCGAGGTCGAACGCATCCAGCACGCGGCCGGTCGGTGCGGTCACGCTGCCCGTCTGGTCGAGCGTCCGCCCCTTGAGCGCGTTGAGCCGGCGGACGGCGTCGCCGCGCGCGGTCAGCGCGTAGATCGGCCCGAACCCGTGCGCCACGGGCAGTCCCGCGGCGAGAAGCACCGCGGCGCGGCGGGCGTCCGCGGGCACGTCGAGGACGAGACGGTCACGGGTGCCGGAGCGGGCGGCGGCGAGGGTGTCGGGCACGGCGGGGCCTCCTGGGGTCGACCCGGAGGAGGAGCGCGGGCGGCGGTGAGATACGAGGCCCCGCGTCGGACGGGACCGGTGCGGGCCAGGGCGCTGCGGGCGGCCGGGGCGCGCGCCGTCCTCGGGCTCTCGCGCGCGGCCCGCGGACCGGCCCGGACCCTCAGCGGGCCAGGTGGTCCTCGAGCCGGTCCGCGGCGGCCCGTGCGCCCCCGGCTGCGCGCAGCTCGTCCCCGAGCCGCGCCGCCGTCGCCGCGTAGCGCGGGTCGCCGAGCACCCGGCGGCAGGCGTCCCGGACGGCGCCCGCGCGCGGGGTCCCGGTCCGCAGGTCGACCCCGGCGCCGTGCCACCCGACGCGCGCGGCGATCTCCGGCTTGTCGAGGTCGCCGCCCGCGACGACGAGCGGGACGTCGTGGCGCAGCGCCTGCAGGACGCCGCCGTAGCCGCCGTTCGTGACCATGAGCGAGGTGCGGGGCAGCAGGTGCGGGTACGGGACCATCGGGGCGACGCGGGCGTTCGCCGGGAGCGGCCCCGGCAGGGGGTCGGTGCGGTGCCCGAGCCCGACGACCACGAGCACGTCCTCGTCGGCGAGCGCGTCCAGCGTCGGCAGGATGAGGTCGTGCGGGTCCACGTTCGCGGTCCCCTGCGTCACGTGCACCACGGGGACGGTCGCGCGCAGGACGTCCTCCCACCAGGCGGGCAGCGCCGACGGACCCGGCGCGCGCCCGTCGTCCGTGAGGTCGCCGACGAACCAGACGTGCGCCGGCAGGTCGCCGCGCGGGTAGTCGAGGCCCGGGACGCCGGCCGCGACGACGAGCTGCGGCGAGAACCACATCGTCGCGAACGTCTCGCGGTCGGGCGCCAGGCCGGCGTCCCGGCGCGTCCGCTGGTACGCCCGCGTGAGCAGCGCGGTGCCCGCCCCGGCCGCGGCGCCGAGGACCGCGTCGCGCACGCGTCCTGGCACGCCGTGGGCCGGGGTCAGGCCGAGACCGGTGGGCGGGATGCCGCGACCGGGCGGCCAGTACGCGATCGGGGACACCGTCGCCCACGGCGTCCCGAGGTGCTCGGCCGCGAACCGCGTGCCGAGGGCCATCGGGTCGCCGGCGAGCAGGTCCCACGGCTCGCGTGCGTGCTCCGCGACGAGGTCGTCGCACTGGGCCGGGGCTGTCCCCAGGAACAGGTCCTCGAGGTTCACGAGCACCTGGCGGAACCCCTTGCGGTCCCGCATGCGGGGGAACGTCGCCGCGAGGTCCCGCTCGTCGAGGTCCGGCGGCGCGGCCCACGGGACGGCCCGCGCACCCACGTCGGTGAAGGTCCCGGCGTACGAGCGCCCGGTGTGCACGCGCACGTCGTGGCCGCGCCGGACCAGCTCGGCCGCCACCGAGCGGACCGGGCGCGCGTGCCCCGCGAACGGCATCGCCGTCATCATGATCGACGCCACCGACCGAGCATCGCAGGGGCGCGCGGCCCGGCGCTCGGGGCCTCGTGCCGCGAGCACGCGCGTCGCGCGCCCGCAGCACGCCGCCATGCACGCCCTCGGGCCGGGCGGGTCCCGTTCTCAGGCAGCGCGGGCACCGGACGTGGCAGGGTCGGACGTCCCGGCCACGCGCGGTGCGCCGGGAGGACGGAGGCGTCGTCGTGACGGTCACGGTCAGCAACCCGGTGCTCGGCGGCTCGCACCCGGACCCGTCGATCGTGCGGGCCGGCGACGCGTACTACCTCGCGACCTCGACCTTCGAGTGGTTCCCCGGGGTGCGCGTGCACCGCTCGCGCGACCTCGCGTCGTGGGAGCCGCTGGGCGGCGTGCTCGACGAGCCGCGGCTGCTCGACCTCGCCGGGTGCCCCGACTCCGGCGGCGTGTGGGCGCCGAACCTCACGTACGTCGACGGCACGTTCCACCTGCTCTACAGCACCGTCTCGGCGTACACGGGCGGCTTCACCGACTCCCCGAACCGGCTCGTCACGGCCCCCGCGATCGACGGCCCGTGGTCCGACCCCGTGCCGCTGGGCTCGCGCGGGTTCGACGCGTCGCTGTTCCACGACGGCGACGCGAGCTGGCTGGTCAACCTCGTGCACGACTGGCGTCCCGGACGCGGCGGGTCCGCCGGGCTCGAGGTGACGGCGTTCGACCGCACGACCCGCACGCTCGTCGGCTCCCCGCAGCGCCTCGACCTGCCGCCCGGCGCCGGCTGGATCGAGGGCCCCAACCTGTACCGGCACGGCGACTGGTACTACCTCGTGACGGCCGACGGCGGCACCAGCTGGGAGCACCAGGTCACCGTCTCGCGCTCGCGCGACCTGACCGGGCCGTACGAGCGCGACCCGCGCGGACCGCTCGTGACGTCGAAGCACCGGCCCGACTGGCCGCTGCAGAAGGCCGGGCACGGGAGCCTCGTCCGGACGCCCGACGACCGCTGGTACCTCGGGTTCCTCGTCGCCCGCCCGCACGGCGAGCACGGGCCGTGCGTCCTCGGGCGGGAGACCGCGCTCACCGAGGTCACGTGGGTCGACGGCTGGCCGACCGTGGCCGACCCGCTGCCCCCGCTCGGGCTGACGGTGCCGGGCGCGGCGGCACCGGCGGGTGCGGCGGCACCGGCGGGCGCGCCAGCGGTGTCGGTGGCGGACTGGAGCGTCGACGTCGACGACTTCGACGGTCCCCGGCTCGGCCCCGCCTGGTCGACGCTGCGCCGTCCCCCGACCGCCGACTGGCTGACCCTGACCGAGCGGCCCTCCCACCTGCGGGTCCGCGGTGGTCGGTCGCCGCAGAGCGCGGTCGGTGCGAGCCTCGTCGCGCGCCGGGTCACCGCCCCGCGGGTCGGGTTCGAGGCGACCGTCGACCACCGGCCGACCGCCTTCCAGCACGCGGCGGGGATCACCGCGTACTACAACGCGCGGAGCTGGTACTTCCTGCACGTCACCGCCGACGACGACGGCCGGCGCGTGCTGCGGCTCGCCGGGTGCGACCGGGGCGTGCTCACGCTGCACCCGGACGTCGTCGGGCTCGACGGTGACGGACCGGTGCGCCTCGGCCTCGACCTCGACGGCGCGCAGCTGACGTTCCGGCACCACGGACCCCGCGGCTGGGAGCACGTCGGACCCGGGCTCGACGCGACCACCCTGTCCGACGAGCACGCCACCGACGTCGACGACGCGGGGCAGCTCCGGGGCATGGGGTTCACCGGCGCATTCGTCGGGCTGTGGGTGTGGGACCTGGCCGGCCTCGGGCACCCGGCCGACATCGACTCGGCGACGTACACGGTCCGTCCCTGACGCGACGTACAGGGTCCGTTCCGACACGGACGGCACCCGCCCGTCGCGGTTCCGACTGCCGCCGAGCCGGACCGGCGCCCGCGGTCCCCGTCAGTCCGCTGCGCCCTCGAGCACCCGCTTGAGCAGGTCCAGGTCCGCCCGCACCGCCGCGACGTCGCGGTCGAGGTCGGCGTCGGACATCCCCGGCGACCGGCGGACCGTGAAGACGACCTCGGTCCCGTCGCCGTCCACGACCGCTCGCAGCGGCACGTGCACGGTCTCGCCGGTGGGGGTCACCACGTCGTGGTCGAGCACGCCGAGCTCGTTGGGCGGCGTGAACACGACCTGCGCGCGCCCGCCCGGCGTCTCGACGAACCACCGGCCGTCCTCCTCGACGACGTCGCCACCCAGACCGGGCGCCCAGCGCGGCAGGTTCGCCGGGTTCGCGACGAACGCGTAGACGTCGGGCACGGGCCGGTCGATGTGCACGCTCAGGTGCCGGGACTCCGTCATGGGCTGATCGTGCACCGCCGCACCCACACGCGCGAGCGCCGGCACGACCCGGGCCCGGTTCCCCGTCATCGAAACGCTTCGCAGGTCCCCGTCGCCGCCCTGACCAGGTACGAAGGAACCCCGAGCGGCGCACCGGCGCGCCCGGCCACGAGCTGCGCGCGGGCTGTCCCCTCGCGCCGAGAGGAGACGACGTGCGCCCTGCACGTGCCACCGTCGCGCTGACGACCCTGCTGGCCCTGTGGGGCACGGCCGCGCTGCTCCCCGGGTCGGCCGTCGCGGCCCCGACCGTCGCTCCCCCGCCGGACCTGCAGACCACGACCCACACCGCCGGCCGGGTCACCCCGCGCGACGGCGCGCTCGCGTTCAGCTGGCCGGGCGTCTACCTCGAGGGCCGTTTCCGGGGCACGGGCGTGGGCATCGTGCTCGACGACCCGGCCGCCGACTACGACGTCGCGATCGACGGGCGCACCGTGCAGACGCTCCGGGCACCGGTCAGCGGGACGCGCTGGGTCGAGGGGCTCGCGGACGGCACGCACACGGTGCGGGTCGTGAAGCGCAGCGAGAGCCCGTGGGCGACGAGCACGTTCGGCGGGTTCGTCGCCGCACCCGGCGGGCAGGTCCTGACCGCACCGGCCGACCGCACGCTGCAGCTCGAGCTCCTCGGCGACTCCTACACCGCGGGCTACGGCAACGAGTCGACGACCCGCGAGTGCACGGGCGACCAGGTCAACCGCACGACCAACGCGGACCTGAGCTTCGGGGCCCTCGCCGCACGCGCGCTCGGGGCCGACTACCAGCTCAACGCCTTCTCGGGCCGCGGCATGGTGCGCAACTACGGTGGCGGCGAGGCCGGCACGAGCTACCGCACCTACGCCGACCGGGCGCTGCTGGCCACGGCCGGCGACGGGTGGGACCGCCCGGCGAGCTGGACCCCCGAGGTCGTGGTGATCGGCCTCGGCATCAACGACTTCTCGACGCCCGTCGGCTCGGGCGAGCAGTGGACCACCGAGTCGCTCCGCACGGAGTGGGTGGCGGCGTACCACGGCTTCCTCGACCGGCTCCGCGCCGAGCACGGCCCGGACACGTTCCTCGTCGTGAGCGCGACGCCGTCGGGCGGCAGCGCGCAGGCCGAGCTCACCGAGCAGGTCGTCCGCGAGCGCCAGGCGCGCGGTGACGACCGCGTGGTCCGCTGGTTCTACGGCGCCCAGGGCCTCGACTACCTCGGCTGCCACTGGCACCCGTCGCTCGCCGACCACCGGGTGATCGCGCAGGAGCTCACGACGTTCCTCGGCACGCTCCCGCTCGGCGGCGGCCCGACGCCGACGCCGACCCCCACCGCGACCCCGACGCCGACCGCGACTCCCACGCCCACGCCCACGCCGACGCGCACCCCCACCCCGACCCCGACCCCGACCCCGACGCCCACCACCGCGCCCGCCGGCTGCGCGGCGACGCTCACCGTCGGCTCGGCCTGGCCGGGCGGCTACCAGGCGTCGGTGCAGGTCACGGCCGGGCGGGCGGCGATCAGCCGGTGGCAGACGACGTTCGCGCTGCCCTCCGGCGGCTCGGTCGCGACGTCGTGGTCCGGCGACCTCACCACGTCGGGCAGCACGGTGACCGTGAAGAACGCGGCGTGGAACGGCGCGCTCGGTGCGGGTGCGTCCACGAGCTTCGGCTTCATCGGCTCCGGGGCGGCGCCGACCGGTCAGGTCACGTGCGCGGCGGGCTGACCGGCTCAGACCTCCGCCCGGGCCCCGAGGTACCGCACGCCCGTCAGCTCCTCGGCCGCCGCCCACAGCCGGCGGCCGAGGGCCGGGTCGGCGGCCTCGCGCGAGAGCCGCGCCTCGGTGACCCGGCCACGCGTCTCCCACAACCCGGCAGGGCCGAAGAACTGCCCGCCGCGCACCCCCGACGCGGTCGCGGCGTGCAGCTGCGGCAGAGCACCCTGCTCGACCCGCTGGGTGGCGATCAGCCCGACCGAGGAGATCAGCCTCCCGACCCGGCGCCGGTGCTCCCACGCGCGCGGGGTCAGGTTGGTGCGCGTCATCCCGGGGTGCGCGAGCACGCTGAGCACCGGTGACCCCGCGGCACGCAGCCGGCGGTCGAGCTCGAGGCCGAGCACCGTGGTGGCGAGCTTCGACCGCCCGTACGCCGCCGCCGCCCGGTAGTCGCGCTCGTGCTGGAGGTCGTCGAGGTCGAGGTGCGCCGTCTTGTGGGTGATCGAGCTGAGGTGCACGACCCGCGCCCCACGCCCGGCCGTCAGCGCGTCCAGCAGCAGTCCGGTCAGCGCGAAGTGGCCGAGCGTGTTGGTCGCGAGCTGCATCTCGAACCCGTCGGCGGACGTGCGGCGCGGCCCGAGCAGCACGACGCCGGCGTTGTTGACGAGGAGGTCGACCCGAGGGTGGTCCCGGACGAGCTCCGCGGCGAACGTCCGGACCGAGTCCAGGGACGCCAGGTCGAGTGCGCGCACCTCGACGTCGCCACCGATCCGGCGGGCCACCTCCTCGCCTGCGGCCGTGCGGCGGACGGCGAGGACGACGTGCGCGCCGTGGCGAGCGAGCTCGGTCGCGGTGACGAGCCCGAGGCCCGAGGTGGCTCCGGTCACGACGGCGACGCGGCCGGTCTGGTCGGGGATGAGGTCGGCGGTCCAGGCGGTCACGGGTGCTCCGGTGGTGTCGTCGGGGGTGGGACCGCCGACGCTAGGAGCGGCGCGCGCCGGTTCCGTCGTCCCCGGTTCCCTAGGTCTGCGAGACCTCCCCTGCGCTCACGCCCGGGTCGCACACTGGGGGCATGACCCACCCGCACGCACGCGAGCTCGGCGACTTCCTGCGCGCCCGGCGGGGTCGGCTGCACCCGCGCGACGTCGGGCTCGAGCCCGGGGGGCGACGCAAGGTCGCGGGGCTGCGGCGCGAGGAGCTCGCCCTGCTCGCCGGGCTGAGCACCGACTACTACCAGCGCATGGAGCAGGGCCGTGAGGTGCGCCCGTCCGACGACGTCCTCGACGCGCTCGCGGGGGCCCTCGTCCTGGACGACGAGGAGCGCCGGCACCTGTTCACCCTGGCCCGTGCCGCGCGCCGGCCGGTGCGCCCGCGCGTCGACCACGGCCCCGAGCGGGTGCCCGACGGCACGCGCAGGCTCCTGCACGCCCTGGCCACCCCGGCGCTCGTGCTGGGCCGCCACCTCGACCTGCTCGCCTGGAACCCGCACGCGGAGGCGCTGCTCGGCGACCCCGCCGAGCACCCCTCCGACCGGCTCAACATGCTGCTGCTCATGTTCGACGACCCGCGCACCGGCGACCGCACGTGCCCGGACTGGGAGCGGCAGGCGCTCGACTACATCGGCATGATGCGCGCCGCCGTGGCGACGGACCCGACCCACCCGCGCGCGACGGCCGTCGTCGGGGAGCTCACGATCCGCAGCGCCGAGTTCCGGCGCCTGTGGGCCCGGCACGACGTACGGGAGTCGGTGAGCGGGACGAAGACGTTCCGGCTGCCGGAGGTCGGTGACGTCGTCCTGCACTGGGACACGTACCCGTTGCCGGGCAGCCCCGGGCCGGTCCTGCTGGTCTTCACCGCGGAGCCCGGCAGCCCGGACGCCGACCGCCTCGACCTGCTGGCGTCGCTGCACGCGACGCGCACGGCCCGCGGCGGCGCGCACCGCCCCTAGCGGCGCTGCCGGCGACGACCGGCGGACACCCGGCGACGACCGGCGGACACCCGGTGACGGCCGGCGGACGGCGCGCCGCGTCCGGCACCGACCCGGCGGTGCGTCCCGCGCTGCGCGACCGTCACGGCGCCGACGGGCCCTGCGTCGCGCGGAAGAACGGCACCGCGCGGGGCACGTAGACCTCACCGCGCGAGGTGCGCGTCAGGCCGAGGACCGTGATCACGAGGTGGGCGACGCTGAGCACCGGGATCGCCAGGAGGAGGAAGAGCGGCCACGGCACCGTGCCGGGGTCGGGCGTCTCCGGCTGCGTCGCGACCCCCAGGGCGATCGTGAGCGCGACGCTCAGGACGACGCCGAGCGCGTACGTCAGGCCCCAGTTCGCGGCCCCGCGGGCGTTCTCGGCGGCCAGCGGCGACCGCTTCCGCTGCCCGGGGTAGGCCGCGGCCATCGCGACGCCGGCGATCACCGCGCTGAGGAAGGGCACGGGCAGCCAGGCGAGCAGGCCCAGCAGGTAGGGCGTCCGCCCGATCGCCGTCGGGTCCCCCTGGCCGGGCGCGTAGCCGGCGCTGCCGTGGCCGGGGGCTCCGGGGGGCGCGCCCGCGGGGCCCGGCGCGACGATGCCCGCGTCCTGCATCGCGAGGTCGGCCTCCTCGGCGGAGAAGCCCTGCCGCAGCAGGTCGTCGCGGAGCTTCTGGGCCTCACGGCTGGGCGGGCTGGACGGGAAGGCTGCCTGGTCGGTCACGCCGCGGAGCCTAGCCGCCTCCGTCCGGAGACCCGGCGACGAGAGCCCTTGACCTTGACGCAGGGTCAACCCCCGACGCTGGTCGCAGAGGGTCCCCGACCGGGGGCCACGAGCACGTCGAGACGGAGCGGAGGATGGCGATGCCCATCGAGCGCCAGCGGTTGGTCCACGCGGTCGAACGCACGGAGACGGAGGGCGGAGGGCGGCTCACGACGGCCGGGCCGGCCGGCAGTCCGGCGATCCGCGTGCGCGGCCTGCACAAGTCGTACGGCGACCTCGACGTGCTGCGCGGCGTCGACCTCGAGGTCGCGCCCGGCAGCATCGTCGCGCTGCTGGGGTCGAACGGGGCCGGCAAGACGACCCTCGTGCGGATCCTCGCGACCCTCCTGCGCGCCGACGCCGGGACGGCCGCCGTGCGCGGGTTCGACGTCGCCACGCAGGCGGCCCAGGTGCGGGAGTCGTTCAGCCTGACCGGCCAGTTCGCGGCCGTCGACGACATCCTCAGCGGGCGCGAGAACCTCGTGCTCGTCGCGCGGCTGCGGCGCGTGGACGGGCCGGGGGCGCTCGCGGACGCGCTGCTCGCCCGCTTCGGCCTCACCGAGGCCGGCGCCCGGCGCGTGTCGACCTACTCCGGGGGCATGCGCCGGCGCCTGGACATCGCGATGAGCCTCATCGGCGACCCGCCGGTGATCTTCCTGGACGAGCCGACGACGGGCCTCGACCCCGAGGCGCGCCTCGAGGTCTGGCAGTCCGTGCGCCGGCTGGCCGAGGGCGGCACCACGGTGCTGCTCACGACCCAGTACCTCGAGGAGGCCGAGCAGCTCGCGGACCGCGTCGCGATCCTGCACGAGGGCCGGATCATCGCGGACGGCACCGTCGCCGAGCTGAAGCGGCTGATGCCGGCGGCCCGGGTCGAGTACGTCGAGAAGCAGCCGACGCTCGAGGAGGTCTTCCTCGCGGTCGTCGGGAACGGCACCACGCCCGGCGGCGGCCCGCACGGCACCGCCCCCACCCCGCACACCACCGGCACGACCGACCCGACCCCGAGGGGCTGACCATGACCACCACCCACGTCCCGACCGGCACTGCCGTCGTCACCGGGCGCACCCACGTCCTGACCGACACCGCCGTCCTCACCGGACGCACGCTGCGGCACGTGACGCGCAGCGTCGACACGATCGTCACGACCGCGGTCACGCCGATCGCGCTGCTGCTGCTGTTCGTCTACGTGCTCGGCGGGGCGATCGACACCGGGACCGACTCGTACGTGACGTACCTGCTGCCGGGCATCCTGCTCATCACGATCGCCTCGGGCGTCGCGTACACCTCGTTCCGGTTGTTCTCCGACCTGCAGAGCGGCATGTTCGAGCGCTTCCAGTCCATGCCCGTCGCCCGGTCGAGCGCCCTGTGGGCGCACGTCCTCACGTCGCTCGTCGCGAACCTCGTCTCGCTGGCCGTCGTCGTGGCGGTCGCGCTGGCCATCGGGTTCCGCTCGGGCGCGGGGGTCCTGGCGTGGCTCGCCGTCGTCGGCATCCTGCTCGTGCTCACGCTCGCGCTCACGTGGGTCGCCGTGATCGCCGGGCTCAGCGCGTCGTCCGTCGAGGGTGCGAGCGCGTTCTCCTACCCGCTGATCTTCCTGCCGTTCATCAGCTCGGCGTTCGTGCCGACCGAGTCCATGCCCGGTCCGGTGCAGTGGTTCGCGGAGCACCAGCCCGTGACCTCGATCGTCGACACGATCCGCGCCCTGCTCGCGCAGCAGCCGGTCGGGACGGACATCTGGGTCGCGCTCGCGTGGTGCGTCGGCGTGCTCGTGGTCGCGTACGCGGGCGCCATGGCGGTCTACCGCCGGAAGACCGCCTGAGGGAGCCTGGGGTCGTGCTCACCATCAGCCAGCTCGCGGCGTACGCCGGGGTCACCGTCCGGGCGGTGCGCCACTACCACCACATCGGGCTGCTCCCCGAGCCGGAGCGCGACCGCTCGGGGTACCGGACGTACGACGCGGCCGCCGTCGTCCGGCTCATCCGGATCCACACCCTGGCGGACTCGGGCGTGCCGCTCGCGCGGGTGCGGGAGCTCCTCGACGCCGAGCCGGACGAGTTCGCCGCGGGCGTCCGCGCGATCGACCGGGAGCTGCAGGCCGAGGTCCGGCGGCTGCAGGCGACCCGGCGGCGGCTCGCGAGGCTCGCCGCCGGGGACCACCTCGCGCTCCCGCAGTGCGTCGTCGACTACCTCGACCGGGTGCGCGCCCTCGGCGTCGACGAGGCGTACATCGAGATGGAGCGCGACAGCTGGATCATGGTCGCGGCGCAGGTGCCCGACCAGATCGACGCGATCATGGCCCAGAAGCACGTGGAGCTCGACGACCCCGACATGGTGAGCTTCTACCAGCTGATCGGGGGCGCGCTGGACTGGTCCGCGGACGACCCGCGCGTCGTCGAGGTCGCCGACGTCCTCGAGCGCCTCATGATCCGCGCCGTCGCGGCGGGCAATGTCGGGACCGACGAGTTCGACGACCAGTTCGTCGACCTGCTCGACACGACGATGGTCACCGCCGCGCCGGCCGCCCGGCGGCTCGTCGAGATCCTGCGCGAGCGCGGCTGGAGCGGCTGGACGCGGATCGAGCGCGTGCCTGCCGACCGGGTGCCCGCGCCGTCGACGGCCTCCGGCGCGCCGCCCGAGGTGTGCTGACCCGCCTCGTGGAGCGGTCCCGGGCCGGAACGGTCTCGGGCCGGAGCGGTCTCGGGCCGGAGCGGTCCCGGGCCGAGCGGCGTCGGCCGGTCGTCGGTCCGCCGGTGGCCGCCGCCGTGACCGGGCGGGCGTCGACGTGTCAGGACGAGCCCGGCGCGCTGCTGTGCGGCGCCAGCGGGGGGACCTCGCCGTCCGGCGGCGGGCCGAAGCGCATCGGGGACGCGATGACCGCCGCCCCCGCGAGCAGGGCGAGCACGGTGCCGGCCGCGCAGACCCGCGCGAGGACGGCGGGGGTTCTCGCCCCGAGCCGGCGCCGCGCCGCCGTCAGCGCGGCGAGCCCGGCCAGACCCCCGGCGGTGTTGACGACGAGGTCCGTCACGTCGGCGCTGCCGACCGCCAGGGCGTACTGCGCGACCTCCAGGCCCACGCTCGTCGCGGCGACGACGCCCGCGACCCGCCACCACCGCCACGCCGGCGCGAGCAGCCCGAGGTACACGCCGAACGGCACGAAGATCAGGGCATTGAGGACGACCTCGGGGAGCTCGCTCGGGCCGGCGTCCGCCGAGCCGACGAACGGGACGAGCTTGAGCACGCGCAGGCCGTCGTTCCCGAGCCACGGCACCTCGAGCTTCCACAGCACCGTCCAGCCGAGCAGGACGAGGTAGACGAGGAACAGGGCGACGAGCGCGACGGGCGCGGACCCGGCTGGTGCCTGCGTGCCGTCTCGGCCGGCGTCCGCGGTGGTGGTCGTCATGACGTGAGGGGTTCCGTTCCTGATCGGCGGGCGTGCGGGACCGCGGCCGGGTCACCGTCGCGGTCCCGTGGACGGGGTGCTGCACCGGAGACCGGCGCGACGGCCGTGCGGGTGCACGGCGTCCGCCGCGTCGGGCGCCCGCGGGCAGCCGGCTCAGGCAAACCGGTCACGTGTTGCGCGGGCGTTCGCGGATCCGCATACGCCCGCGATACGGGCCCGCTCGTAGCATCGGGAGGTGCGTGTGCTGATCGTCGAGGACGAGCCCTACCTGGCCGAGGCCGTGCGCGACGGCCTGCGGCTCGAGGCGATCGCGGCGGACGTCGCCGGGGACGGCGACACGGCCCTGCAGCTGCTGAGCGCGAGCTCCTACGACGTCGCCGTCCTCGACCGCGACATCCCCGGGCCGTCCGGCGACGAGATCGCCGCGCACATCGTCGCCTCGGGGAGCGGCTTGCCGATCCTCATGCTCACCGCCGCCGACCGCCTCGACGACAAGGCGTCCGGCTTCGGGCTGGGCGCCGACGACTACCTCACCAAGCCCTTCGAGCTGCGCGAGCTCGTGCTCCGGCTCCGGGCGCTGGACCGCCGTCGCGCCCACCACCGGCCGCCCGTCCGCGAGCTCGCCGGCCTGCGCGTCGACCCGTTCCGCCGCGAGGTCTACCGCGACGGCCGCTACGTCGCCCTGACCCGCAAGCAGTTCGCGGTGCTCGAGGTCCTCGTCGCCGCGGAGGGCGGGGTGATCAGCGCCGAGGAGCTCCTCGAACGGGCCTGGGACGAGAACGCCGACCCGTTCACCAACGCGGTGCGCATCACGGTCTCGACGCTCCGCAAGCGGCTCGGCGAGCCGTGGCTCATCGCGACGGTGCCCGGCGTCGGGTACCGCATCGACGGCTCCCCCGCTCCTCGCCGGGCCGGTCGGGACGATGGATAGGGCGCCGGGCCCGAGCGTCCGCCTGAAGCTCACCCTGAGCTACGCGGGGTTCCTCGTGCTCGCGGGGGCCGTCCTGCTGACGCTGGTCTGGCTGTTCCTGCGGGTGCCCACGTTCCGGGCGCTCGGCGGCTTCGCGCCCTCGCACCCCATGCTGCTGCGCGACTTCCTGCCGGCCGCCGGCGTCGTGCTGGCGTTCCTGCTCCTGCTCGGGCTCGTGGGCGGCTGGCTGCTCGCCGGGCGGATGCTGGCGCCGCTGGCCCGCATCACCGCGGCCACCCGCCTGGCGGCGACCGGCTCGCTGTCCCACCGGATCGCGCTCGAGGGGCGGGCCGACGAGCTCCGCGAGCTCGCCGACGCGTTCGACGCGATGCTGGAGCAGGTCGAGGCGCAGGTCGCCGAGCAGCGCCGGTTCGCCGCGAACGCCTCGCACGAGCTGCGCACCCCGCTCGCGATCTCGAAGGCGCTCCTCGAGGTGGCCCGCGACGACCCCGGCGCCGACACCGCCGAGCTCCTGGACCGCCTCCGGGCCGTCAACGGGCGCGCGATCGACCTCACCGAGGCGCTCCTCCTGCTCAGCCGGGCCGACCAGCGGTCCTTCGCCCGCGAGCGCGTCGACCTGTCCCTCCTGGCCGAGCAGGCCGCCGAGACCCTGCTGCCGCTCGCGGAGGAGCGGGGCACGACGCTCGAGACCACCGGCGACGTCGCGCCCACCGTCGGCTCCCCGCCGCTCCTGCTGCAGCTCGTGACGAACCTCGTGCACAACGCGATCGTCCACAACCTCCCGCGCGGCGGCACCGTCGCCGTCCGCACCGCGGCGCGCCCGGGGTGGACCACGCTCACCGTCGAGAGCACCGGCGAGCGGCTGGCCCCGGAGCTCGTCGCGACACTCGCCGAGCCGTTCCGCCGCGGGAACGGGCGCGTCCGGGCCGACGACGCCGGGGTCGGCCTGGGACTGGCGATCGTCGCGAGCATCGCCCGCGCGCACGGCGGCGGCCTGACCCTCACCCCGCGCGCGGCGGGCGGGCTGCGCGTCGCGGTCCGACTGCCCACGGCTCCGGTCGCCGGCTGACGGCACCCGGCGCCTGCGTCACCGGGGCGTCGGCACCGGGGTCGAGGTGGGGGTCGGCACGGCGCCGGGGAGCGCGAGGGCAGGCATCGTCACGTCGAGGCAGGACATCGCGACCGGGTCGCCGCCCGCGAGCGCCGTGACGCGCGCCGCCGCCTCCGAGACGCGCTCCTCGGGAAGGCGGCCGGTGCGCACGGCCTCGACGAGCGCGTCGCGCATCCGCACGGCGTGGCGCCCGTCGGTCGTGAGCACGGCGTCCGCCCCGGCGCCGACGGCCTCGACGGCGGCCGCCGGGAAGTCCCACCGCAGGTTGACCGCGCCCATGCCCACGGAGTCGGTGATCGCGACGCCCTCGAAGCCCATGTCGCGCAGCAGCGCGTACGCGCTCGGGCTCAGGGACGCCGGCCGGTCGGGGTCGAGCGCCGCGTACTGCAGGTGGTTGAGCATGATCACGGGTGCGCCGGCGTCGATCGCGCGCTGGAACGGCAGCAGGTCGGTCGCCGCGAGCTCGTCGACGCCCGCGGTCACGAGCGAGGACCGCGCGTGCGAGTCGACGGTCGAGCGGCCGTGCCCGGGGAAGTGCTTCATGGTGGGCGTGACGCCGGCGTCGGCGAGCCCGGCGGCGTAGGCGAGGCCGTAGTCGGCGGCCGTGCCCGGGTCCGCGCTGAACGACCGGTCGCCGATCACTCCCCCGGCCGGCCCGTCGTCGAGGTCGAGCACGGGCGCGAGATCGAGGTCGACGCCCACCCCCGCGAGCGCCGCGCCGGTGACGGCCGCGCGCTCTCGCACGGCCTCGGGGGTGTCGCGCTGCGCCATGCGCCGCGGCGACGGCCCGGCGCCGACGACGTCCCGCATGAGGGCGACGCGGCCCGACTCCTCGTCGGTCGAGACGAGCAGCGGCCGGCCCGCGGCGGCCCGCAGCCCGGCCGAGAGGGCCGCGACCTGCGTCGACGTGCGCACGTTGCTCTCGGACAGGAAGACGCCGCCGACGCCGAGGCCGACGACCTCCTGGGCGAGCGGGTCGGTGGCGGTGCGCACCCCGGGCAGTCCGACGACGAGGGTCGCCGCGGCCCGCTGCTCGAGCGGCGCGGGGGTGCACGTGGGCGTCGGGATCGGGGTCGGCGAGGGCGGCGGTGTCACCGCGACCGCATCGGGGCTCGGCGTCGCGACAGGCTCGTCGGCCCGGTCGGCGAGGGCGGCAGCTCCGACCGAGCCGGCGCCGAGGCAGACGACCGCGAGGCCCGCGAGCGCGGCAGCCCGCAGGCGCCCGGCCCACCGCGAGGGACGCGCGTGCCGCGGCGCGGCGTTGCCCGGGACCGGAGCCGGTCCGGCGGGCGGGGAGGCTGGCGTCACCGGGGCAGGCTATGTCGGGCCTCGGCGGCCGGCCTCCCGAGCGGGGCACGGTCACCTGGGCGGGGAGCGGCACCACCCGATCGTGCGGGGCGCCCACGGCTCCACTCCGGTGCCAGCTCCGGTGCCGAAGCGTTTCGTCTGTTGCCGCCCACCACCGCGCGAGCCGAGGGTGCTCCTACGTTCGCTCAGCCCTGTCCCGGAGGGGGACCATGTCACGCCTCTCACCTTTGCGCCGCGTCGCCGCGGCCGTCAGCACCCTCGCCATCGGCGCCGCGATGGTGGTCGGCTCCGCCGTCCTGGCCGGGCCCGCCGCGGCCCACGGAGCCGTGTCCGACCCGCCCACGCGCATCTACGGCTGCTGGGACCGCTGGAAGTCCAACCACGCGGACCCGGCGATGCAGACCCAGGACCCCGCGTGCTGGGCCGCCTGGCAGGCCAACCCGAACGCCATGTGGAACTGGAACGGCATCTTCCGTGAGGGCGTCGCGGGCCGGCACGAGCAGGTGATCCCCGACGGGAAGCTCTGCTCCGCGGGCAACCCGATCTACGCGGCCGCCGACACCCCCGGAGCGTGGCGCACGACCGCGAAGCCGTACGACTTC
The DNA here is from genome assembly GCF_047229345.1 of Cellulomonas jepli. Classification (NCBI taxonomy): domain Bacteria; kingdom Bacillati; phylum Actinomycetota; class Actinomycetes; order Micrococcales; family Cellulomonadaceae; genus Cellulomonas; species Cellulomonas jepli. The sequence continues at coordinate 19,645 of NZ_JBFTER010000073.1, forward strand.
CGGCTCACCCTGACCGACCCGTCCAACCACGGCGCGGACTACCTGAAGATCTACGTCACCAAGCAGGGCTACGACGCGAAGACCGAGCCCCTGACGTGGGCCGACCTCGAGCTCGTCACGACGACGGGCCGCTACGGCACCACGAGCCCGTACGTCGCGGACGTGAGCATCCCGCGCGACCGCCGCGGGCACCACGTCGTGTTCACGATCTGGCAGGCCAGCCACCTCGACCAGCCGTACTACCAGTGCAGCGACGTGACCTTCGGCGGCGACGGCACCACGCCGACGCCGACGCCGACCGTGACTCCCACGCCGACGCCCACCGTGACCCCGACGCCCACCCCGACCGCGACGCCGACCCCGACGCCGACGGCCACCTCGACGCCCACGCCCACCACCGGCACGGGCGGCTGCACCGCGGCGTACACCAAGCGCGGTGAGTGGACCGGCGGGTTCAGCAGCGAGGTCAAGGTCACGGCCGGCGCCGCGGCGATCCGCGGCTGGCAGGTCGCGCTGACGTGGCCCGACGGGCAGCGCGTCACGAACGTGTGGAGCGCGTCCGCGACGACGAGCGGGTCGACGACGACCGCGAGCAACGTCGAGTACAACGGCAGCCTCGCCGCGGGCGCCAGCACGAGCTTCGGCTTCAACGGCTCGTGGACGGGCGGCAACGGCAGCCCGGCCGTCACCTGCACCGCATTCTGACCTCCGGGCCGACAGCGCACGAGGCACGACGCACGACACGACGAGGGCCGCACGTCTCCGGACGTGCGGCCCTCGCGTGCGTCCCCCGGACAGCGGACGCCGCCGCCGGCCGGTCGGGCCCGGCCTCAGGCGTCGCGACGGCCGGTCACGCCCGCTCCCGCAGGTGCCGGTCGAGGAAGCGGCACGTGTCCTCGAGCTCGAACCGGGGCGTGCCGAGGTGCCCACCCGGGTTGGCGTGCAGCGTCTTCTCGGTGCTGCCGAACGCGTCGAACAGGTCCAGGGCACGCTGCCGGGGGTTGCCCTCGTCGTCCCACTGCAGCAGGAGCAGCAGCGGAGCGGTCACCTGCCGGGCCTCCTCCCGCTGCGCCCGGGGCACGTAGCCCCCGGCGAACAGGCCGAGCGCCGCGACGCGAGGCTCGACGGCCGCGAGCCGGATGCCGAGCGCGGCCCACCCGCAGTACCCCACGGGGCCGTCGACCTCGGGCAGCGCCAGCAGCGCGTCGAGGGCCGTCCGCCAGTCGGGGACGGCCTCCACGACGAGCGGCCCGACGAGGGTCTCGAGCAGCTCGTCGATCGGCTCGCCGGCCCGCACGGCCCGGCCCAGGTCGGCGCGGGCCTGCTCGTCGGCCGGGGAGCGGGGCCGGTCGCCGCACCCGGTCGCGTCGATCGACGCCACCGCGTAGCCGTGCTCCGCCGCGGTGTACCGGGCTCGCGCGACGAGCCGGGCGTCGTTCTTGGGGAGGCCGTTGTTGTGGGCCATGAGGACCAGCGGAGCCGGCGCGGGGCCGGGCGTCCACAGGGTGACGGGAATCTCGCCGAGGGTGAGCTCGCGTTCGAGGGCGCCGTCGTCGAGACGCTGCTCGGAGATGAGTCGCATGGTCGTGCCTCTCGGGGTGCGCTGCGGGGGGCGCTCCCGGACGACCTACCGTCCGACCGTGACCCCGGAGGGGAGCACCCATGTCGACACTGCGTTCACGGGTACCACCTCCTCGTCCTCCTGCACGGCCACGCGGACGCTAGCAGCGCGCCGCGTCGTCCACGGACCTCTTTTCCGCGGATCCCCGTCGCGCGGGCCGGTCCGTGGCTCGACCTGCGCACCGTCGGGCGCGTCGGGGGGCGCGCGACGCTCCGCACGCCGAGAGCGAACGCCCGCCCGGGCGCCGCGCGCCGCCGCGAGGATGACCGCATGACGACCCGCCCGGAGCCGACCACCGACCCCGACCTCGCCGCGCGCGTGCAGAGCCTGCTGGGGAGGCGCCACCCCGTCGTCGGCGTCGCCACCGTCACGCCCGGCGGCACGGCGAGCGCGCTGCTCGGCGCCGGACCGGAGGCCGACCTCGAGCTCGGGTCGATCTCGAAGGGGGTGACCGGGCTGCTGTACGTGGACGCGCTCGAGCGGGGCGAGGTGTCGGCGTCCGCGACGCTGGCCGACCACCTCCCCCTGGCCGGGACCGCGGTCGGCGCCGTGCGGCTCGCCGACCTCGCGACCCACCGCTCGGGACTGCCGCGCCTCGCTCCGGACACGCAGGTCCTCCGGCGCACCGTCGCGCTGTGGCGGCACGGCACCAACCCGTACGGCGAGACGCTCGACGAGCTCCTCGGCGCGGTGCGCACGGTCGAGCCCGGCGCCCCGAAGGCGGGTTACTCGAACCTCGGCTTCGAGCTGCTCGGCCACGCCGTCGCGGCGGCCGCGGGCACCTCCTACGCCGACCTGCTGCGCACACGCGTCGCCGAGCCGCTCGGCCTCGACCCGTTCTACGTGCCCGCCACGCCCGGCGACCTGCGTCCCGGTGCGCTGCTCGGACGCAGCCGCCGCGGGCGCGTCCAGGAGGCGTGGACCGGCGAGGCGCTGGCCCCGGCGGGCGGCATCCGCTCCTCGCTCGACGCAGCCGCTCGGCTGACGGCGGCGCTGCTCGACGGCTCGGCCCCGGGGCTGCGTGCGCTCGACCCCGTCGCGCCGCTCGGGCGGGGCGCCCGGATCGGGGCGGCGTGGGTCGTGCTCGACGCACGCGGGCGCACCGTGACCTGGCACAACGGTGGCACCGGCGGGTTCCGCTCGTGGCTGGGGCTGGACCGCTCGGCCGGCACCGGTGTCGTCGTCGTCTCGGCGACGGCGGCGTCGGTGGACCGCACCGGGTTCGCGCTGCTCTCCGGGCTGAGCACGCCGCCGGGGCGTCCCTGACTTCTGCGCGCCCGCGCTCGACCCGGCCTGCTTCCGACCTGTCCGCGCTCGACCCGGCCTGCTTCCGACCTGTCCGCGCTCGACCCGGCCGCCTTCGGTGCGCTCGCCCCGGGCTCTGCCGACCTGTCCGCGCTCGACCCCGGCGCGAGTCCTTCGGCGGTCTTGACGCATTCCCATATCGGCATACGATTGCCGCATGGCCCGAGCAGCGACGACGTCCGACGTCTTCAACGCCATCGCCGAGCCGCAGCGCCGCGAGATCCTCGCGCTGCTGCGGGACGGCGAGCGCCCGGTGAACGAGCTCGCCCAGGAGCTGGGCCTGACCCAGCCGGGCGCGTCCAAGCACCTGCGGGTGCTCCGGGAGGTCGGGCTCGTGCGCGACCGCAAGGAGGGCAAGCAGCGCGTGTACGGCCTCGACGCCCGCGGGCTGCGACCGGTGCACGCGTGGACCGGCGGGTTCGAGCGGTTCTGGAACGAGAGCCTCGGGCGGCTCGACGCGTACGTGCAGGAGCTCGAGCAGGCAGCGCAGGAACCTCAGGAGGAGGAGCAGCCATGACCACGACAGGACCCACGGCCCCGACAGCCACCCCGGCCACGCAGTCCGAGGCCGCGCAGTCGGAGGCCGCGCAGTCCCCGACGGCCGACCGCGAGGTCGTCGTCTCGCGGGTCGTCGCCGCACCGCCCGACCGGGTGTTCGAGGCCTTCACCGAGGTCCGGCACCTGTCCCGCTGGTGGGGGCCGGACGGGTTCACCACCACGACGCGCGCGTTCGAGTTCCGCGTCGGCGGGGAGTGGGACTTCGTGATGCACGGCCCGGAGGGGACGGATTACCCCGAGTGGATCTCCTGGACCGAGATCACGGCGCCGGAGCGGATCACGTTCCGGCACGGCGAGCGCCGCGACGACCCGAACGCCTTCGAGTCGGTCCTCACGTTCACCCCCGACGGCGCGGCGACCCGCGTCGAGCTGCTGACGGTGTTCCCGACCGTCGAGCTGCGCGACGAGGCGGTCGAGAAGTACCACGCCGTCGAGGGCGGCCGGCAGACCCTGGGCAACCTCGCGGCCTACGTCGCCGAGGGCCTGCCGGGCTGAGCCGAGGACGGCGCACGCCGCCGGCGGCGCACCGCCCGGACGGGAGCCGGGCGGGCCAAGGCCGCCGAGCGGGCACCGGGGCTTGCCGAGCTGAGACCGCCGAGCCGGCGCTGGGGGCCTGCCGAGCTGAGGCCGCCCAGCCGGCACCCGGGGCCTGCCGGGCTGAGACCGCCAGGCCGGCGCCGGAGTCGTCCCCGGGATCGCGGTGTCCGTGCAGGCGGCGGTGTTCGTCACCGCCGCCGCGGTCGTCGGCCGCGAGCGCCC